>NZ_JAUBUE010000135.1:0-1158 GCF_036705305.1 Microcoleus sp. B3-D7
ATACCAAATCCGGTTATGATAGACTACTTATAATCACATAAAAATAAAAAGCGATGCCGAAAAAAGCATATTTGGCAAATCATCTCAATGCTAATGAGCTGAAAGAAAAATATCTCACAAGTCAAGACCCAGTAGAAGCAAGGAGATGGCATATATTATGGAAAGTTGCATTAGGATGGACAATGAAAAATAGCGCAATAGCGGTGGGGCTAGATTATCAATACGTGAAAAAAGTTGTCAAAAAATATAATGAGTTAGGAGTAGAAGGAGTCAAAAATAGGCGCAAAGAAACTCAGACTCATATCAGAGGAAAAACCCCATTATTAAGTGAACAACAATTGTCAAAATTAGTTACAGCACTGCGTTCAAGACCCGAAGATGGCGGAATCTGGACTGGACCCAAAGTAGCGAGGTGGCTGGAGAAAGAAATCGGCAGAAAAAAAGTAGGCAATCAAAGAGGATGGGATTACTTAAAAAAGTGCAAATACTCTTGGCAAAAACCGAGACCTAAACATCGCAAAGGAGATGAAAAAGCCCAGGAGGATTTCAAAAAACAGTTGCCAGTATTGGTCAAAGAACTGGAACAGCAATATCCGGAAGCTCAAATAGAGGTGTGGTTCTTTGATGAGCATAGAGTGGGACTTAAACCGATACTTCGGAAAGTTTGGTCTCCCATAGGAGAAAGACCGATAGCAGTAGTACAGCATCGGTATGAATGGTTATATGTTTATGGATTTGTTGAACCCAAAACCGGAAGAACTTATTGGTATTTAATTCCTCGCGTAGATACGAGGTGGTTCAACCTGGTGTTGAAGACATTTGCGGCCGAAGTTGGTGCTGCTGAGCCAAAAATTATTCTGTTAGTTCAAGATAGAGCCGGATGGCATACCAGCCCAAAAGTCGAGTTACCAGCAGGAATAATTAAGGAATTTCTACCCCCATATTCTCCAGAACTCCAACCAGCAGAAAGATTATGGTCGTTAGTAGATGAACCTTTAGTTAACGAGCATTTTGAAAGTATTGATGAGTTAGAAGATGTTTTAGCTACCAGATGCTGTGTTCTTCAACAAATGAACAATGAAATCAAAAACCTGACCAATTATCATTGGTTTAACTATCGTTGATTTGTTAGTATTCTATGATAACCGGATTTGGTAT
>NZ_JAUBUE010000136.1:0-1151 GCF_036705305.1 Microcoleus sp. B3-D7
TAATAGACCGAGGGCTTGACCTCTCTTTCTACATGGTAAGGATGATGACTTAATTCTCTGCAGTCTTCAGCGTTTTTCTCCCTGACAACTTTTGGGTCTGTCTATAATTCATTGCGGAGAAATGGTGAAAGAATTTATCGAACAGGCAAGAGCAAAGTTAATTTATTTATCTCCTTACTCTCCCGACTTTTCCCAGATAGAAAATTTTTGGTCAAAAGTTAAATCTCTGTTAAGAAAACTTAAAACCAGAAATTATTTAGACTTAATTGATGCAATTACAGATGCTATGCTACAAGTTACTAAAAAAGATATTCATAACTGGTTTGCTCATTGTTGCTACTGTAGCTCCTGACTATAGTAAACGCTATAGTTATTTTTCATTCCTTAGTTCCCTCCGATGTAATATTAGCTGATCGAGCTTACGGCAATTATGTCGATTTAGTTTTGGTAAAACATCAGGGAGCAGACGCTGTTTTTCGGAAAAATGATCTCCGTAAAACCGACTTAAGGGCGGGGTAAGAAGTTGGGGATTGGCGACCATCAAGGAGTCTGGAATAAGCCCCAACAGTGTCCCAAACATATGAGTAATGAGGAATTTGAGGAATTACACCATCTAATTTCATTGTTCGGGAAGTCTGCTGGCGAATTCAACGCCGTGGCTTTCGACAAGAGCGTATTATTGTAGTCATAACGTTACTGGATGCCCAGGGCTACACTGTTCAACAATTAACTCAGTTATTTGGACGGCGCTGGTCTGCTGCTGAAGTTAGTCTCCGGCATCTTAAAACAACTTTGAAAATGGAGATGTTAACAGCTAAAACTCCGGCAATGGTTAGAAAGGATATCTGGACACACTTATTGGCTTACACTTTATTACGTACCATTATGTGGCAAGCCGTATCTTGGTCAGAACATACAGCTTTTCAACTCTCCTCCCAATCAACTCGACAGCAGTTTAATCAGTTATTGACGTTGTTGGCACCTACAGGAAAACACCAACAGCGACAATGCCATCAATTGCTGTTGGAGCAGGTGGCAACTAATTTACTCACGATGCGAGCCGATCGTTCCGAACCTAGAGCGCCAGTCCAGTAAAAGAGGTTGACAAAAAACCTCAAATAGGATGTACCCAAACGACTCACAATACGCCA
>NZ_JAUBUE010000137.1:0-1130 GCF_036705305.1 Microcoleus sp. B3-D7
ATATCATGTCCGGTCGATTAACCATGATATGATCGGGAGGAACACCACCCCCATCAAATAAAGAATGCCAAAACGAATTACGATCGCACCTCATCTGAGTCCAGAAGAGCTACAAGCTCGTTTCCGTCAAGCTAAAACAACCACCCAGGCTCATCATTACCAGATTATTTGGCTGTTAGCGAGCGGAAAAACCACCGCCGAAGTGATGGCAGTGACAGGTTATAGTCGTGGTTGGATTTATGAATTAGTCTGGGGATACAATCATTTAGGCCCTGAGTCCCTCGGAGATCAGCGTTGCCAAAATACAGATCGTGACCCTCTGCTGAATGATGTGGAACAAGCTCAATTGTGGCAAGTCTTACAGCAGCCACCTCCGGATGGCGGGCTGTGGAATGGTCGTAAAGTGGCCGACTGGATGAGTGAACTCAAGGGTGAAAAAGTCTGTCGTCAAAGAGGGTGGGAATATCTCAAGTCCATGAAGTTTCGATTGAGAGTTCCTCGCCCGGAACATCAGGAATCAGATCTTCTCGAACAAGAGGAATGGAAAAAAAAATCTGGGTCAGTTCGTCAAAAAAATCAAGAAGGAGAACCTAGAAAGCGACGTAGAAGTCTGGTCAATGGACGAACATCGGCTCGGATTGAAACCAGTTTTGAGGCGGGAATGGGTGGATGAGTTTAGTAATGCTACGGCTGTTGTTAACTGGCGGTTTCAATGGTTGTGGTTATATGGTTTCGTACATCCGAGTACGGGAGAAACAAAGGCGTGGATACTGCCATTTGTCAACAGCCAGCTTTTCGAGCGAGTTTTAGAAGATTTTGTCAAACATTGGAAAGTAGGACCGAAAAAAAGAGTCGTTTTAGTTGTAGATGGAGCCGGATGGCACTGAGCGTGAAAACGTGAAAATCCCCGACGGCATACATTTGTATTGTCTACCTTCACACTCACCCCAACTCCAACCAGCAGAAAGGTTATGGCCCCTGACAAATGAACCGATAGCCAATCGCTGTTTTAAAAACTTAGATGAATTAGAAGCAGTGTTATTGGAGCGATGTCAAAAACTGTTAAATCTCAAACAGTTAATCAGTGGTTTGACTCATTTCTATTGGTGGCCGGAGGCAAAAGTTTAATC
>NZ_JAUBUE010000015.1:0-122606 GCF_036705305.1 Microcoleus sp. B3-D7
AACTCCAACCCTATAGGATTTACCCCACCGCTGCTAGTCATCCCCCCTTTTCGGGTTTCGACTAAACGAATCGCACCTACTTTCCTATCATTACATCTTTGGCACTACCCACCCGCACTATGCTCAACTTTCTTGCGCCTCGTCCTGGCTGCCAATATCGACAGTTTACGGTACTCTCCCGACGGACATATCCACCGTAAACCTAATTGTCGCTTCTTTATCCACTGCTTGCAGCTTGCTCATCAGGCTAGGCTCCTTTGATTGAATGGAAACTGGTTCTGATGCTAATGCTTCCGGCTCCGGTGGTGTTGCAGTTGGCAATGGAGTTTCCTGTGTTGGTTATGTGGGTAGTGTTTCCCCTATTAGTGATGCTGTGGGTGTTGTTGCGAACGATACAACGAATGGTGGTACTTGCACACCTGTTTTTATGTGTGTTAGCTTATTACTTAGAAGGGCATATGTGTCAACGATTACCGTCCGTCGTTGTTCGAGGATGAGGAGTGGTTGAATGCTTCTGATTCAGGGTCAGTGCTTGTTCCAGTTAAGTCATCCACTCCCGCAAAACGGAAAGCTTCAACAAAATGTACTTCTGAGAGTTTTCCACTTTACATTTTTCGGACGTTAATAACAAATTTATCGACAATCGCTCAAAATCGAGTATAGCCTAAATTGCGTCTGGTTTCAGTTAGTTTCGACAAGCTGACGATGCCGGCTCCTTTGCAACAGAGAGCTTTGGATTTACTGAAGGTTTCCTAATATTGTAGTTATCTATTGGGCGAGGGCGTTAGCCCTATTGCCTGACTGATGGGGTTTTTGCTTGGATGCGATCGACCACAGGGGGGAAGTTCCGCTAGAACAGTTGAGAAAATCTCAACTTTGCGACGGTTTTCGGCAAAGCAACGCGGACGCATCACACCAGGAAGTATGCGCGCTTTCGCTTTCTATCTAGCTACGCTTAAACAACGAAACTATACTTACATCTTGCACCAGTCAATAATCTCACATTCCATCTGCCCTGTTTGACAACACGAGTTAAAACTCAAAGTTAATTTCTAGCTTCTCTGACTGGGGTGAAACTTGCTAATTGGTGCATTGTCTTACTTAGAGGCATCCAGCACATCCATGAATTTTCCATTCAAAGCACGTTTGAAGAGCCAGAAGAATTCACCAAAAATGGTGATGCCGTTAATTAACCAACATTGGTTGGTGCGGATCGTCCTGCGCTCTATTTCCTACTTCCGCAAAGACTTATGGCTGATCGTCACGCTCTTGCTTTTGATCGGAGCATCGGTGCTTTTCAACCTTCTCAACGCCTGGCCGATAGCGATTCTAGTCGATACGGTTTTGTCACCAACTCCGAAATCCAACTGGATTCATACGCTGTTTCTTGCTCCGTTCGGTGAAGGCACACTGAACCGAATTTTCGGAATGGCATTCGTCGCGATGATTATTAAAATCCTGAGCGAGACCGTTTTTATGCTCCGTAGGATGTTGAACTACCGCATCCAGTACAACGGAACCTTGCGGGTTCGCACCGAACTCTACGACAAAATGCAGGCGCTGAGTCTCGGCTGGCACGGCTCCCGATCGCAGGGTGACGCAATCTATCGGTTGAGCTACGACAGCCTCGGCCCCTGGGGGGTGATCGATACGCTCATCGGTTCCACCGCCGCATCGGTGACGCTGACGGCGATGATCTGGATCATGCTGTCGCGCCACGTCCTTCTCACGGTGTTTGCGCTTTCGTTTACTCCGCTTCTAATACTGGCGAATTGGTACTTCGAGGGAAGGATTAGAAGTCGAGCCCTCGAATCGAAGCAGACCGATGCGGTGATGACCTCAACCATGCAGCAAGCTATAGAGTCGATCGGGCTAATCCAATCCTTCGGTCGAGAAGCAACCGAGTCGCGGCGCTTCGGGCAGGCGGTCGAACGCAGTGTCAAGGCATCCATGCGACTCAATTGGCAAGAGAACCTCTATCCGCTAGCGGTTCAGGTAGTTTTTGCCCTGGGAAGCGGGGTAATCTTAGGCTACGGCGGATACCTAGTTTATCGCGACCAGTTCTTGCGTCCGGTGCCGAACGGCGTGAGCATCGGCGATTTGCTCGTATTCATGGCGTACCTGGGGCAGTTCTGGGACCCGATAGGTTGGGTGTTGGGGTTCACTACTAAGATCCAGACATTTGTAGCTTCATGCGATCGCGTCTTTACTGTTATTGACGAGCCGCCTGCCATAAAAGATGAGCCTGATGCGCGATCGCTTCCCGTTTATCCCCGCACACTAGCACTTGCCGACGTGAGCTTCGAGTACAACTCTGGGCAACCCGTCTTGCGGAACATCAGTGCTAGTATCGAGCCGGGTCAGATGGTGGCGTTTTTGGGTCCTAGCGGGACGGGAAAGAGTACGCTGCTCAATCTTTTGCCTCGCTTCTACGACCCGACATCGGGCAGCGTCCTCCTCGACGGCTTTGACCTCCGCACCCTTAAGATTGCCGATGTCCGCAAACACATGGCGATCGTCTCGCAAGGCAGCCCACTTTTCCCCGGAACGATTGCAGAGAATATCGCCTACGGCCGCCCGGACGCTCTGCTCTCCGATATTCGGGAGGCTGCAGTTGAATCTGGGGCAGCCGAGTTCATCGAAACCTTGCCGGAGCAGTATGATACTTTAATCGCTGAGGGCGGGCAGAACCTCTCCGGTGGACAGCGACAGCGGCTAGCTATTGCGCGGGCGATCGTCACTAAGGCTCCCATACTCATCCTCGACGAACCCACGAATGCGCTGGACTTGAAGCACGAGCAGTGGGTACTAGAGACTCTGCAACGTCTACGTCGCAAAAGAACCATTATCTTGGTCACGCACCGACTCGAAACTGCTGTAGACTGCGATCTGATTTTTGTGATGCAAGAGGGCGAGATTAAGGAGTCTGGCACTCACGCCGAACTCCTTACCCAGCAGGGGTTCTATTACCGAATGTTGGGCTACAACCCAGTCAGGTCAATAGGGCTTACTGATAAACCCTGCATCGAGTAGGAGTAGGACATGGCGAACTTATTTCTTATCCTTTTGCTTCTATCTGTTGCCTGTCTGGCTAGTAAATTATCTTTTGGGTTAGTAGTGAGGACTGAAGTCCTCATCGTTCGTAATGAGGACTTCAGCCCTCGTTTAGCTTCGGCAGAAAAACTAAAGTCTTTACTAAGAACTAGGTTTAAGGTTTTTGTCAAAGTACAGACGAGAGGAGATTTCTACTAAAAATTTTGTTTCATACATCACAATACCATGCCGGGGACTTTTTGATAGACTTGTGCGATCGGGCAGCGAAAATCTATACTCATTAACTCTAACTCATCTCCTTGTCGGTAAGTCTGAGAAACCCAATTTCCCTCAGCGTTGACGCGAAAACACTCTATTTTGATTTCTGATTGAGTTATGAGCACGTATTCCTGCAAACTCCGAGAAGTTTGGTAATCTGCAAATTTATCACCTCTGTCAAAAGCTGCCGTTGAGGGCGACAAGACCTCAACTACTAAAGATGGATATAAAATGAAATCTTCAGTAGTTGAGGTATTTCTTTCGTCGCAAGTCACCGCTACGTCAGGATAGTAATAGCAATTTGCCTCTTCCAGTCGGACTTTTATATCTGATGATAAAACTAAGCAGTCGGTGTTATCTAAGTGATTTCCCAGTCGCCTTACTAAGTTGCTAGCAATAATAATGTGAGGCTTTTTTGCCCCCATCATTGCATAAACGTGTCCGCGTCTGTATTCGTGTTTGATCGGGCTTACTCGCTCGCCTTCTAGGTACTCTTCTGGAGAGATGTAGAAATTGTTTTTGCTGATAACCATTGATTTTCCCTCCGCTGATTTTATCTGATACTATGTGTTGGAAGTCTCATATTTGGGGAAGGAAACGGGACTGCCGTTTCCCTACAAATTTAACAAAACTCCAGAAATCGTGCGTGCCATAATTTGCCACTTTCTGTCAAACCCTGCGATCGCACTTTAATTTTGACACTTTTGGGGTTAGCCTCGTAGAGTCGGGCAATTTCCTGCATTTCCTCCCCGCTAAACCCGGTTCCCACGGTTCCTACTGGGACTAATTTGCCCTCAATTTCTTGCGCTACTTTGACGGCACTAAACGGCCGCCCCGCCACTTTTGTCGCCGTCAAACCCACAATAAACAAATCGTGTTCTTGACAGTATTTAGTCCTCACTATCGGATATTTCTTAACATCTTTGCCGCCGACATACTGGCAGTTGTGCAACACCCAAACTTCGCCTTCTTTATTTTCAGATTCCTGCTGATTGGCCAGGACGATTTTTTCGGCTGTGGTGCGAAATGTCGGTACAACTTCAAAGCCTGGGGATAAATTCGCCAACATTTCGCCAACTTCAACTCCCGCTGCAATTCGTTCGGATTCTGCCACGGTAGTTAAATCCTTGCCTTTGAAAAACAAACTTTTAAAAATAGCATAAATTGCGTTAGGCTGAG
The DNA here is from genome assembly GCF_036705305.1 of Microcoleus sp. B3-D7. Classification (NCBI taxonomy): domain Bacteria; kingdom Bacillati; phylum Cyanobacteriota; class Cyanophyceae; order Oscillatoriales; family Microcoleaceae; genus Microcoleus; species Microcoleus sp. B3-D7. Next base: position 4,492 of record NZ_JAUBUE010000015.1, read on the forward strand.
TAGTCGGAAAACCGTTTTCAATATTAACAGTAGCAGCTTGCGCCCCCGTGCGGTGTTCGCTGCCGGTACAGCTTTTGTAATACAGTTCGCCGTCTAAAACAAAGGTGCCAATTTTAGCGGCTGTGTCGATTAATGTGCGATCGCTCTCAACCGATGCCTGTTGCCGCAGGTTAGTCGCTCGCGATTGGTAGTATACTTTATCTGGCGTCGCAATGACCACTACTCGATTGCCGTCGCGTTTTGGCTGTCCCCAATAATCGGGATTTTCGATGTAATAAGAACGTTCACTCGGCGCGTCCACTGGCTGCATCGTGACAATCCTTCCCGGCTGCAAATGCGGTGGTAATTCGGGAACAATCAGATTGTAAACAGTCTCTATTTTGGCAGCGGTAGTTGATTTTGCTGCAGGAGCAAGATTAGTGCTAGATTTGTTTGGGGTATTGAGGGCGAGCGCCTTTTCTCCGGTTTCCAATTCAAACGCTCTTTTCCAAAAGCCGAGCCCCATTCCCGGGTATCCTTCCGACTCGGCGCACAGTGCAAAACCAATAACTTTTGCCGTACCAATTCCGCGCCCGTAATCAGCCAAATACTGCACTGCCCCCGCTTCTCCCATCAAATGCAATCCTCGCGTAACGATGCGATTGTTCCAGCGTTCTCGAATGTCGGCGCTAATTTTTTTAGCTGCTTTTCGCTTGGCTTCTGCGTATTCGGTGCAGTCCATACTGCCTCCTTTATGTAGGGCTATTTATATATTATACTAATCATTGATTTATTAGTCAAGTTTGATTTGACAATGAGGTGGTGTGAATAAATTTAACTCTTTCATTTGTGTACTAGATTTATTTTTTAACCGCAGAAGCGCAGAGGGCACAGAGGAAGAGAAGAAAGAGAGGGATGGGGTTGTAGTGTTTTGATTGTCAAGCGCGGTAATCTGTTAGCTGCCAATGCTAAGATAACTTCGATCGCGCATTGCGACCAATAAAGCCGTGAGTTGCGTCTTACTCGCGTTGAGTTCGCCCACTGGCGATCGCAGGTTTGAGAATTTAAGATCGAGTTTAATCTTACTGTTATGATGCGATTGATTTTGTACAGCAAACCCGGATGCCACTTGTGCCAAGGGTTGCAAGAAAAACTCGAACAGATTGAAAGCCTCAAGTTTCAACTCGAAGTCAGAGATATTACCGAACGCGATGACTGGTTTCAAGCTTATCAGTACGAAGTTCCAGTTTTGTTTAAAGTGCAGCCCCAGGCAAGAAATTCTGCTGGCGAGGCTGCATTCTCCCCTGAAAAACTGTTACCCCGTCCTTCTCCCCGCTGTAGTGTCGCCCAATTGGAGCAAATGTTACAGAAATATTTGCAAATCGATCCGTCACAATAATACGATTTACCCAAAAACTCAGGTTTTAATCCTGACCTCGCGGTGCTCGGTGTGCAGCTTACTCTAGGCCGAGAGATTTTACACCGCGCATAAAAAAAACTTAGGGTTTGCACCGCGCACAGCAAAAACCTCTAGAGAGTGCCTCAAACAATGTGTTTCGCCAGTCATATTCAAGACATTCAAGCGAGGAGTTTTTCAGATGAAATTGAGAGAATTATTAGCAGCAGTTCCCAGCATTTCCTTTGACGCCAAACATCCCGCCCTCGATGCCGAAGTCAAGGGTTTATCCACTAATTCCCACGCTTGTCAGGCGGGAGATTTATTTTTGGGAATGCCGGGAACGCGCGTAGATGGGGGAGATTTTTGGCAAAGTGCGATCGAATCTGGTGCAGTTGCCGCCATAATTTCCACCCAAGCAGCCGAGAAGACACCCCCCCAACCCACCCTTAGCAAGGGGCGACAAGAGGGTCCCTGCGTCATCGCAGCAGCGGATATGGCTCAAGTTTGCGGTCAAATAGCCACTGCTTTTTACGGAAATCCAGCTAGCAAATTAAAACTTGTCGGCGTTACCGGGACTAACGGCAAAACTACAACCACTCATTTAATCGAATTTTTGCTCAATGAAATGCAGTGGCCGACGGCGATTTTTGGGACGCTTTACACTCGCTGGCCGGGCTTCCAACAAACTGCACTTTACACTACACCTTTTGCAGTTGACCTGCAAAAGCAATTAGCAGAAGCTGTAGCAGCCGGATGCAAACACGGGGTGATGGAAGTCAGTTCCCACGCATTAGCACAGCAGCGAGTTTTGGGGTGTAGTTTTGAAGTTGCTGTCTTTACAAACTTGACTCAAGATCATCTCGATTATCACCGTGATATGGAAGATTATTTTGAGGCTAAATCCCTTTTATTTGGTTCGGATTACCTCGCAAACCGCGCTGTAATTAATATTGACGATCCCTACGGGCAGCGGATATTTGAAACCCTCAAATCTGACCAAGTTTGGAGTTACAGCACTGTTCTGAAAACTGCAGATTTGTATGCTTTTGATTTGGAGTATCAGCCAAACGGAGTTAAGGGAATGCTGCACACTCCGAAGGGTGAAACTGCTTTTTCTTTGCCTTTAGTCGGTCAGTTCAATTTATCAAATATGTTGGCTGCTGTCGGTGCTGTTTTAGAATTGGGTTTAGATTTGTCTACGATTGTGGAGAAATTATCTCAGTTTTCGGGAGTACCGGGACGGATGGAACGGGTGCAAATTAGTCCCGACCAAGATATTAGCGTTATTGTCGATTACGCGCACACTCCCGACAGTTTGGAGAACTTGTTGAAGGCGTCGCGGCCGTTTATTCCGGGGCAGATGATTTGCGTGTTTGGCTGCGGTGGCGATCGCGATCGCACTAAGCGGCCGATCATGGGTAAAATTGTGGCAGAATTAGCCGATTTAGCGGTTGTTACTTCCGACAATCCGCGCACGGAAAATCCCGATCGCATTTTGGACGATATTTTAGCAGGAATTCCCGCCGCAGTAAAGCCGAGCGTTTTGTGCGATCGAGCCGCTGCAATTCGCACTGCTATTATGGACGCTAAACCCGGAGATGGCGTGCTGATTGCAGGGAAAGGACACGAAGATTATCAAATTTTGGGCACCGAAAAAGTCCATTTTGACGATCGAGAACAAGCGCGAAATGCCTTGAAAGCCAGAATGAATTCGGTTAAGTGAATTCGGTTAACTGTTAACGGTTAACCGAATTCGGTTAACCGTTAACGGTTAGCTGTTCGCTGCCTGCGAAATTTGTTGTATTTTTAAGTATTAATACGAAGCTAGAATCTGATTTGCACTAGATTATAATAGTAATATAAAATATTTTAACAGCAAAATAATTATTGTTATGATACAACTAACTGGCTATCAAATTCTCGCTCGAATTTATTCAGGCACTCGCACCCTAGTTTATCGCGGAACTCGCCTCTGCGACAAAAAACCGGTGGCCATCAAAGTCTTGCGAAACGAGTATCCCAGCTTCAGCGAACTCTTGCATTTTCGCAATCAATACACGATCGCCAAAAACCTGAATTTGCCCGGAATCATCCAAACCTACAGCTTGGAACCCTACCGCAACGGCTATGCCCTGATTGTGGAAGACTTCGGGGGAATTTCTCTGAAGGAATGGACGGGGAAAGGAAAAACCGTGCAATCTCTGGTTGATTTTTTCCAAATTGCGATCGACCTAAGCAATACATTAGATATACTTTACCGCCACCGCATCATTCACAAAGACATTAAACCCGCCAATATTTTAATAAATCCTGAGACTAAACAAGTCAAACTAATTGACTTTAGTATTGCATCTTTGCTGCCGCGAGAAACTCAAATGTTGATGAGTCCCAACGTAATTGAAGGAACACTCAGCTATCTATCTCCCGAACAAACAGGAAGGATGAATCGTGGCCTTGACTACCGCACAGATTTTTATTCATTAGGTGTAACTTTTTACGAGTTACTGACAGGAAAATTGCCATTTCAATCCAGCGATGCGATGGAATTGATCCACTGCCATATTGCCCAGCACCCGCCATCTGTACGTGAAATTAATCCCGAAATACCCCTTGTTCTCTCGGAGATGGTCAGCAAATTAATGGCCAAAAATGCCGAATGTCGCTATCAGAGTGCATTAGGGCTAAAAGCAGATTTAAAAACTTGTTGGCAACAACTCAATGAGACAGGTAAAATTGAGAGTTTTGCCATTGGGCGCCGAGATTTTTGCGATCGCTTTATCATACCAGAAAAACTCTACGGACGAGCAACCGAAGTCGCTGCATTATTAGCCGCATTCGAGCGAGTAGCAAACCCCTCTAAATCTCGTCCCCCAGAACAGCCTGGGATCGATAGAAACGATCTAAAAGAAGACCTTGCCTTGATTAAGGAGGACTGGCGTGACTTGAACTTATCCCGCAGCGAAATGATGCTAGTAGCCGGATTTTCCGGCATTGGGAAAACCGCTGTAGTCAACGAAATTCACAAACCCATAGTTCGCCAGCGCGGTTATTTTATCAAAGGCAAATACGACCAATTTCAACGTAACATTCCCTTTAGTGCTTTTGTGCAAGCCTTCCGAGATTTGATGGAGCAATTACTCTCAGAAAGCGACGCTCAGCTAGAACGATGGCAAAGGAAAATTATGAATGCTCTTGGCGAAAACGGTCAAGTTATTGTAGAAGTAATTCCTGAATTGGAACGAATTATTGGCAAACAACAGCCTGTCTCGGAACTTTCGGGAAGTGCCGCCGAAAATCGTTTCAATTTACTATTTCAAAAATTTATCTCTGTTTTTGCCACAAAAGAACATCCCTTAGTGATTTTTTTGGATGATTTGCAATGGTCAGATTCAGCATCCCTGAAGCTTTTGCAAGTGTTGATGAGTGAAAAAGATAGTCAGAATTTGCTGGTAATTGGGGCATATCGAGATAACGAAGTCTCTCCGGCTCATCCATTTATGTTGGCAGTAGCAGAGATGGAAAAATCCCAAGTAACGGTAAATACTATTACCTTGGAACCTCTGAGTCAAGTCGATATTAATGATTTGATAGCAGATACTCTCTCGTGCGAGATCCTTCTTGCTCAGCCATTAACCGAGTTAGTTTATCAAAAAACCAAAGGCAATCCATTTTTTGCCACGCAATTTCTCAGGGCGCTACAGGAAGATGGGCTGATTACGTTTGACCCCACCCCCCTTTCCCAGGGCGGAGAGAAAGGGGTAACATCCCCCCTTATCAGGGGAGGACACAGGGGCGTAACAGGGGGGTGGCAGTGCGATATCGCCAAAGTCAAAGCCCTAACTATCACCGATGATGTAGTGGAGTTTATGGCGGTGCAATTACAGAAGTTGCCGCCAGAAACTCAGGATGTGCTGAAGTTGGCTGCGTGCATTGGAGCGCAGTTTGATTTGAATACATTGGCGGTAGTCAGCGAGAAGTCGCCGGAAGAAACTGCTGCAGATTTGTGGAAATCTTTGCAAGAAGGATTCATCTTACCAACCAGTGAAATTTACAAGTTTTATATAGGGAAAGAAGAGGGAAAAAGCACCCCCAACTTGCCAAATACTGCCGCTCAATTACCTCACTACAAATTTCTTCACGATCGGGTTCAGCAAGCTGCTTATTCATTAATTCCTGATGACCAAAAGCAAGCCACCCATCTCAAAATAGGACAGTTACTTCTTCCGAATTTCTCCGAGCTTGAAAGAGGAGAAGAAGTGTTCGATATTATCAATCATTTTATCATTGGCTCGGAGCTAATAACGCAGCAAGAAGAACGAACCAAGCTTGCTAAAATTAGCCTCTTTGCAGGGCAGAGAGCCAAACTCTCAACTGCTTATGAATCGGCGACCAAATATCTCGCTTTCGGCTTAAATTTTCTACCAAGTAATAAATGGAAGTCTGCTTATAAATTAACATTTACGATGTATTTAGAAAGCCTTGAGGCTGAATTTTTGGCAGGAAATTTTGAGCAGGCTGAAAATCTTATTGATATCGCATTTAGTTATGCCATTTCTAGTCTTGACCGAGCCAAAATAATTGCTATTCAGCTAACTCATTATCAAAATAAGGCTCTGTATCAAAAGGCGATTCATGTAGGAATTGAAGGGCTAAAACTGTTAGGCTTAAAACTGGCGATTATGCCCAATGAAGCAGAGTTAGAAGGGCTGGCTCTGGAAGTTAAAAAAACCTTAAATCAGCGCGCAGTTGCAGGACTTATCGACGCACCACTCATTGTCGATGAAGAACGCCAAATGCTGATCAAACTGCTAATGAACATGGTACCGCCCACTTACCTAACTAATCAGGAGTTGTTAGTGTTGGTTGTTTTACACATGACCAATCTCTGTTTGGAATACGGGAATACCAACGTGGCGGGTTTTGTTTATGTTTGGTATGGCACAATTCTCTGCCAACGCTTTCAAGACTATGAATTGGGCTATGAGTTTGGACTTTTAGGGTTAAAGGTGAATGAAAAATTTCATAACACCACCCTAAATGGCAAAATTTATATGTCGTTTGGCAACTTTATCAACCATTGGCGCAAGCACGTCAGTTCTAATCTTGTTCTGCAACAAGCTGCTTATCAGGGGGCAATGGAGGTAGGCGATTTTTCTTGGTGCCATCACAGTGCTCTGTTCAGTTTCTGGCAGCAGGCGATCGTATCCAGCGATATTCACAGTTTGCTGGCTCGACATGAAAAGTACATCAGCTTTGCAGAACGGACGGAGATTACGACAGCATTTGCCCTAATTCTTCAGTGCAAGCTCCTAGAGAATTTGCAAGGGCTAACGATAGGGAAGTATAGCCTTAGCTCTGAAACATTTGATGAAGAGTCCGCCCTAGCAACATTCAATGAAATTGGCTATGGCTATGGCAGTAGCACTTACTATTTCGCTAAAGCCTTTTTGTTTTTTACCTATGGTGAGTATGCTAAAGCTTATGAAATGTTAGTAGCTGCGGCAGAGTTTTCTAATACACTTTATGGACAATTTCAACGTGTCCTGCATTGTTTTTATCAGTCTTTGAGTGTATTGCAACTTTATGGGCAAGCACCGGAAAAACACCCAAAAGATTATCAAGAAGTTGTTCAGAATAATCGCCAACAACTGAAAAGGTGGGCAGAGAACTGTCCTGAAAACTGTCTGTCCAAATTTCTGCTTTTAGAGGCGGAGATGGCTCGTGTTGCGGAACAAAACTGGCAGGCTGCTGAGTTGTACGATCGCGCTATTCAACTCGCTAAAGAAAACGAATTCCTCAACGAGGAAGCTCTCGCCTACGAACTCGCCGCTAAATTCTACCTCGCTTGGGGCAAAGAAAAAGTCGCTGCCGGCTATATGCAGGAAGCCTACTATTGTTACGCCCGCTGGGGAGCAAAAGCCAAAACCGATGACTTAGAAAAACGTTATCCCCATCTGCTGCGCCCCATCTTACAACAGTCCGCCGAACCCTTCACTATTTTAGAAACCCTATCCACCCTCACCAATCCCACCTACTCAATTCATTCGACCACCCATCCCACTACCTCAAGCACCTCCATCAACCATGCTCTAGATTTTACGACCCTGCTGCAAATCTCCCAAATGATCTCCAGCACGATCGACCTGGAGGAGTTGCTGCAAATTGTGACCCAAACCATGTTACAAAACTCGGGAGCCGATCGCTGTGCACTGATGCTCTGCCAAGATCAACAATGGCAAGTGCGGGCAATAGCTACCTGGGAACACATTAGCCTGCAAAGAGAACCCCTAGAGAATAATCCCACCGTTCCTGTTAAATTAATCCAGTATGTCAAAAACACCCTAGCAGCAGTTGTCATCGATCACGCCAAAACTGATCTGCCTGTGATTGACGATTATTTAGAGCACCACCAACCAGAGAGTTTGCTGGGTTTGCCAATTCTAAATCAGGGGAATTTGGTCGGCATTTTGTATCTAGAAAATCGGATAACCAGTGGGGTGTTTAGTCGCGATCGCCTCCTAGTGCTGAATTTTCTCTCTAGTCAAGCGGCGATCGCTCTGGAGAATGCCCGCCTCTATCACCAAGTGCAGCAGACTTTGAATGAACTTCAGCAAACTCAGATGCAAATGATCCAAAGTGAAAAGATGTCAGCATTAGGTAATTTAGTGGCAGGGGTGGCCCATGAAATCAACAACCCCGTTGGTTTCATTGCCGGGAACATTAATGAAGCTCATGCGGGAGTCCAAGACTTAATTGATTATTTGCGCCTCTATCAAGAAAAGTTTCCTCCATCCGAAACAGAATTGATTAAAAAAGCAGAGGAAATAGATTTAGATTATCTAGTAGAAGATTTACCCAAAATGTTGAGTTCCATGAAAATAGGATGCGAGCGCATCAAAAGCATCAGCACCTCCCTCCGCACTTTCTCTCGCGCCGATACGGCCCATAAAGTTGAAGCCAATATCCACGAAGGCCTCAATAGCACTTTGATGATTTTACGCCATCGCCTGAAAGCGAACGACAAGCATCCTGAAATCAAAATCATTAAAGAGTACGGCAAGATTCCCAACGTAAAATGTTATTTGGGACAATTAAACCAGGTATTTATGAATTTGTTAGCAAATGCGATCGATGCCTTAGAAGAATCGAATCAAGGACGGAGTTTTGCCGAAATTCACGCGCACCCCAATCACATCACTATTCAGACAAAAGTAGAAAGTGAAAAGGTAAAAATTTCCATCGCCGATAACGGAAAAGGAATGTCAGAAGATGTGAAAAATCGTATCTTCGACCATCTCTTTACCACTAAAGATGTGGGCAAAGGAACTGGGTTGGGTCTGGCGATCGCGCGTCAAATTATAGAAGAAAAACACGGCGGCAAACTGAGTTGTTTTTCTACACCTGGAGAAGGAACGGAGTTTGTCATTGAGATTTTAATTGATTAAAGGTTAGTTGTCCGTTGTTAGTTGTCCGTTGTTGACCGATATTAATGAGCTCTCTCTTCTCTTCCTCTGCGTTCTCTGCGTTCTCTGCGGTTAAATCATTCCGATGCAACCGGAATTGATAGGACAACCAACAACTGACAACTGACTATTGCAGGGGCAAAAATACCGTCATCACCTCGCCCTTTTGGGGCCGCTGGCGAATTACCAACTTCCCGCCAGCAGCCCGAAATAAATTCTTAGTCACGCTCAAATTTAAACTCAAACTTCCCGTCTCCGGCTGCACCATCAACAAAGGCCCGATCGATCGCAAAGGAGCATTCCCCTTAGCTGCAAAAGTCGATGCGACATTACCTTCAGGTAGGTGTTCCGATTCCAACTGCAACTTTAACTGATCGCCCGCCAAAGTCACCTCCACCTGAATGCGACTCCCAGAGGGCAAAGTTCGAGTAAAATTCTCAATCAAATTAGTTAAAACCTGATCCAGCATCGTCGGATCGCTGACTACCGCCGGCAACTTTTTCGGCACAATAACTTCCAAAGTGTGGTTTCGCACAGCCGCCTGTTTTTGCCAGCGGGGAATGCTATTTTGTAGCACTTCACCGAGGGACATTGCTGTTAGCTGCACGCCCGAATTTTTAGCTTGCGACATTTCCAATTCCACGGCGCGGAAAATTAAACCGAAGCGATCGATCTGAGCGGTACACTCAGCATCAATCATTTCCAAACGCTTGACCACAACCGGGTCGAGTTTGGGACGTTTCAGCAGCAGCCGAGTCAGCGTGCGAATAGTAGCCAAAGGAGTGCGGACTTCGTGGGCGATCGCCTGTAGCAATTCCACCTCTTTAGTAGCCAGAGGAATTGGAGATTTGCAGTTGATATCTGTAGCCGATAACTTGTGATGTCTATGGTTCAAACCATCATCAATTCTTTCATCCTTTATCCTGCCTGCTTCATCTTTCCCAATCGGCAAATTATGCAACAGCAAGCGGCTGAACTGCATTACTGTTTGATAATTGGGTGCCACAGGCAAAAACTGCTGGAACAGGGCGTCTAATTTACTAGAATTATTAGTTAATTGGCTAACTGGTAAATTGAAGCTGCCGTCAGAATTGGCAAGCAAACATTCGCTTTCTGTCACCCTGCGCCGCAAAACCTCCCAAGCTTTGGCGACTACTTGCGGATCGAAAGAAAATAGAAAAGCCGGAATTCCCGCTGAATTTTCACCCAAAACCATCACCAAGCTAAAACTAGGAGTTAAAACCAAACAAAACTGCTCGTGCGCCAAAGGATCGCCACTTGCCAAAGCCAAAGCCGGGGCCGCCGCAGGCACTGATGTTTGCACATCAGCCGCCGGCATTAAAGCTAAAGTTTGTCTAGCCCGAAAAGACCACAAAGCTGCATCGTTGTCGGGAAGACTGGTAAAAATCCAATTGGCAAAGCCCGAAGCCAAAGCGGGGTCAGTCAAAACCGAAGACGGGCCAGACAAAACCAATCCCTGAGAGGAATTGGGGATTGTCGATCGACAATTTGCTCGATCGGCATCTGTTTTTTGTCCTGCTTTTTGCCGATCGAGCATTTGATTCAAAGCTGCGATCGCCCCGTACCATTCCTGTTCAGCTTTCAGTCGAGAAGCCCCACGGCTTACAGGACACCGATGGCGGTTGTTTCCTCCCGCCAACTTAGCATCAAAGAGACTCAGGTCATTTTCTTGGCCTTCGGAGGCTAAAATTTCGCTTATTGTCGGTAAAAAGTAAGTATTCACAGTTATAAACCCACCTTCGGAGGCATGAAGGGTGAAGTATTTATGTATAGGAAAGTTCAGGAGTTAGGAGTCAAGCACCAGCACGATTAAAAAATCCCGCATAATTTCTTGCGCCTTCCTCCTAACTCACAGGATATCCACATTTGTTAACTAACGATATTGGCAGAACCGTACCAATAAGTCGCAATCTCCGCGCTTGGGGCGATATTTTGCACGATCGCCCTAACAAAAGTGCAAAATGAAGTAAGTTAAACACCGTGCTTTCCTTATGCCCACCTCGATCGCCGACTCGAAAAATCTGCTGTCCGACTTAATGGCACGCTACCGTCACCAAGTCGATTATCTGGCAATTCGACTGGAAGAAGCCGAAGGCACCGACATCCTGCTGCGGGGCGAAAAAATTGAAACCCTCAGCGAAGGAGTCTCAATTGGCGGCCAAGTCAGAGCTTGTCACAAAGGCGGCTGGGGCTTTGCCAGTTTTAACCGACTTTCCACCCTCGCCGAAAGAATCGAAGAAGCCATCGCCGCGGCAAAACTGATCGGCGAAGAAGAAACGATCCTGGCGCCTGTCACCCCAGTACAAGACATTTGCTTGCTGCCGCTGACAGGAACCGACCCCCGTCTGGTTCCCCTAATTGACAAAAAGCAATTGTGCGATCGCTACGCGGCCATCCTCCGCAGCATTGACCCCCGCATCGCCACAATCTCCGTGCGCTACGGCGACAGCACCCAGCGCATCATCCTCGCCACCTCCGAAGGCACCATGCTCGAACAAGGTTGGGCAGACATGGAAATGCGCTTTGCCGCCACAGCCCGCAGCGGGGAAACCGTACAAACTGGCCGCGAAACCACCGGTTCCCGCAAAGCTTACGAAGACTTAACCGATCTCGATGTTCAAGTTCGCAGCGCCGCCCAGAGAGCCGTAGATTCCCTAGCCTTACCCCCCGTCCAAGGCAACACCTACACCGTCGTCATCGACCCGATTTTGACCGGATTATTCGTCCACGAAGCCTTCGGGCACCTTTCCGAAGCCGACATGGCCTACGAAAATCCCGACATTTTGGAAATTATGACCCTCGGCCGCCAGTTCGGCCCCAAAAACTTGCAAATTTTCGACGGTGCAGCGCCAGAGGGACACCGGGGCAGCTATGTCTACGACGATGAAGGCACTCCCGCGACTACTACTCAGTTAATTAAAGACGGCGCTTTAGTCGGGCGGCTGCACTCGCGGGAAACGGCGGGCAAATTGGGAGAAACGCCTACTGGCAATGCTCGCTGTTTGAATTATCATTATCCGCCGATCGTCCGCATGACGAATACTTGGATCGAACGGGGTGACACGCCAGTTGCTGACTTATTTTCTGGTATCAAAGAAGGAGTTTATGCGCGCAATTGGCAAGGCGGCATGACTAACGGCGAGATGTTTACTTTCAGTGCCGGCGAAGCTTGGATGATCCGCGACGGAAAACTGGACAATCCGGTGCGGGATGTTACTCTTTCGGGTAATGTTTTCAGCACTTTAGCCGATATTGAGGCGATCGGCGACGATTTCTACTGGGATGAATCCGGCGGCTGCGGCAAGGCAGGACAAAGCGGTTTGCCCGTGGGCTGCGGCGGCCCGAGTTTGCGGATTCGCGATGTCGTTGTTGGTGGCGAAGCTGCGGAAGAAGATTAAAGCTGCACAAGTTTAAAAAATAAAGGTAAAGCGCCAGATTCCTACTCGCGCTTTACCTTTATTTTTTGAGGGCAACATTTCGCGCCCGTTTGTGGTGTCTGATATTTTGACGATATTGGGCAAAAAAACCCCAATAGCGAACAATTATGCATTGAGTCGTCAAATACCGCTGAAAAATCGGTTTTTTGCTACGCAGTACGTAAGTCCCCAATTAATGGCTCGAAATTTTCAATTTTTCTCTTCTTCTCTCAATTTTATATTGTCCCATTCTCCCCCTAATTCCCTGCAATTATCGCTTTTTTCGGCTTTATCTCCCCTGGCCTCGTCCTGGTGGCGTATTATTATCTGGCTCTTTATCGTAAAAGGTCTGAGTGTCGGCTACGGCGGTTAAAATTTCGGGAGCAGAGTTGTCTCGAGCAAAAAAGGTCGATCGAGTTTCTAAGCTTTGAGCATTAACTGCGCCAGCACTCAGTAACAGGCTTGACATCAGGATGGAAGAGTAAACGCGCATCATAAATTTTGGTGTTTGTATTTTCTCCTTCTTGATACGGAGTCTGTACTCTGCTATCAGGATAAAAAAAATAATTGTGGCGAAGTCATCAATTACTAAGTGAGGACACCTGCAATTTTTTTGAGTTTTGGTTAAAAGCTGGTGAAATCCATCCTTTAGCTCGCTTGTTCGCGGGTAATTTCTAGTTATCTGCTACTGGCTGGCAACCAGCAGAATTCAAGACCATGTTCAAAAAAAGAATACTACTCTTCTATGCCCGTCTTCCCCACCCTGGTAGCTATAAATCATTCCCAAATCTCAAATCTCAAATCTCAAATCTCAAATCTCAAATCTCAAATCTAAAAGGGTATCGCCCCAGGAATCCTTTTGAAACAGTCTTCCAAGAAAGAAACAAAAACCGCCAATTGTAAAGTTTTACTACTTTTATGATTAACTTGATAATTTATTGAGGTGAAGCGGCAACCCGGGGATTAAAGACACAACAGGAGAGTACCCAGCCACGCCATCAGCACGTTAGATATAAATATCTTGGTGAATGAGATTCCTTAAAGTGGGCAATGCCTAATTTTTTACATTAACTTCATAAATGGTTGCTATTATATTTTCAAATAAATTGTGAACTTTTTATTTTTTGTGATTTTTTCTGACTTTTCTGATCTTGCTTGGTGACAAGAGGGCTTACGCGCCACTTTGAAGGAGGAGTCGAAAGCGGTTGGAGAAAAAAGCCCCTTCACAAAATCGTGGATTCAATCTCAAATCTCACCTCTCAAAGCGACTAACTGGCGCGCAGGGATTAAAAAAACCTGGTTTTAAAACCGCTATCGCGGAGTCAATCTCACATATCAAATCTCAAAGCGACTGACTTGCACATCTACCTCCAGGAATAGCGAGTCGAGCGTTGACGAGTTGTCCAAAATAACATCAGCTTGTTGACACTTTTGAGCTAGCGGCAACTGGGCATTAATGCGGGCCTTAGCTCGATCGTAACTCAAGCCGTCTCGCTGCATTAGTCGTTCTAACTGCACTTCGGGTGAACAGTACACTACCCAAATTTCGGTACACAAGTCAGTCATGTTAGCTTCAAACAGCAGCGGCACTACCAAAACCAAAGTCAACGTGTCAGCCGGCGCGCAGAAACCGGGTTTTTTTTCAACAATACTTCGTTCTAGCTTTTGGTTAAAAAAGCCGGTTTCTTGAGTCTTTGTACTTAAATCCTGTGTGCTTTGGGATACCAAACTCGATGCAGCAATGTAGCTTTGAGTTTCCTCAACTAATCGGCGGCGCACGTAAGGGTGAATCTGTTGTTCCAACCACTGCCGCTCGTCTGGGTTACAAAAAATAATACTTCCCAACTCGGGCCGATTTAAATTGCCGTCCGGGAGCAAAATACCGGCGCCGTATCGTTTTACAATAGAGTCAAGTATTGGCGAACCGGGGTTCACAGCTTCGCGGGCGTAAATATCGGCATCTAAAATCGGAAATCCACAGGCATCTGCAAGATAATTAGATATAGCGGTTTTACCGGTGGCGATGCCCCCAGTTAAACCGATCAGACGGACAATTCGATCGCTCATAATTTTCTCTGTTTAAACTTCCTGTGTTTCGACACTTACTGTCAGTCTTTGCTATGTTGGTGACACAATCAAATTTAGACTTAAATTTTAAGATTTGCGATCGAGAGTTCGCGTTAGGAAGTGTCAGGATTGGGGTGCGATCGACTCTTTTTTACCTAAAATCTCAATTTTAAACTCGAATTAAGGTCTAGACCGAGGCAAACTTATGAATGCTCAACGTGCTGTGCGGTCGATTCTGGCAGCAATTCCCCTTGCTGGATTTTTGATAGTAGATTTTTTCCCCAACCTGGTTTTCCTCAAAGAAAACAGAAACGGATGGGTACTCGTGGCAATTTATCCCCAATCTCAAATTGCTGCGGCACAATCTATTACTCCAGCCCCAGACGGCACCGGAACCACTGTCACCGCCCCAGGTACAGGGTCGCCTCCTCGCTACGACATTAAAGGCGGCACTACCTCCAGAGACGGAGCCAATTTGTTCCACAGTTTTACTCGGTTCGGTCTTAATTCTGGCGAAACTGCCAATTTCATCTCCAACCCAGCCGTTAAAAATATCCTCGGCCGTGTTGTCGGGGGCGACGCTTCCTTAATTAACGGTCTAATTCAAGTTAGTGGCGGCAATTCTAATTTGTTGCTGATGAATCCCGCAGGCATTATCTTCGGAGCAAATGCCCGACTCGATGTATCCGGGTCTTTTTTGGCTACCACCGCTAGCGGTATCGGTTTTGACAACGGCTGGTTCAACGGTACAGGGGCGAACGACTTCGCGGCCCTAGTCGGAGCGCCGAATGCTTTTGTTTTTGGCTCGCAGCCCGCGAGTATTGTCAATGCCGGTAACTTGGCTGTCGGAACCGGGCAAAATTTGACTTTGCTAGGCGGCACGGTGATCAGTACAGGGCAACTTTCAGCCCCGGGCGGTCAAATTACAGTGGCGGCTGTCCCGGGCGAAAATCTGGTGCGGTTCAGTCAAAACGGACTTTTGCTGAGTTTAGAAGTTTCTCCAGCAGCCGGAGTGTCGGGTTCGGAAGCGGTTCCCTTCTCTCCCCAGAGTTTACCAGGGCTGCTGTCGGGTCCCGGCGTGGCTCACGCTACGGGTATAACTACGAACGCTCAAGGTGAAGTTGTGCTCACAGGCGGTCAAACAGTGTCAGGAGGTGCTGGAACTGCGCTGGTAGCGGGTTCTGCGGACGTGTCTGCTACGGGGGGCCAGGGAGGAAGCGTCAACGTGTTGGGCGACAAGGTAGGGCTGTTGGGAGCGAAGATTGAAGCTTCGGGGCCCGACGGCGGCGGAACGGTGCGGATCGGGGGAGATTACCGAGGCGAGGGAACTGTGCCGAATGCCAGGATGACTTACGTGGATGGCAAAAGTTCGATCGCCGCCAACGCAACTGAATCAGGCAACGGCGGTAGAATTGTGGTCTGGGCTGACAACACAACAGCATTTTTGGGCAGCATCAGCGCAAATGGCGTTTCTGCAACAACCACCGCAGGTGTTGGGGGGTTTGTGGAAGTTTCGGGCAAGCAAAGATTGATTTTTAACGGTACTGTCGATACGTCTGGGACAAACGGTTTGGGGACTTTGCTGTTAGATCCAGACAATATTTTAATTACAGATTCCCTACAAGGTGCGGGCGATGCGGAAATTATTGCCAACAATAATATTTTGGCAACAGGAACGCCATCACCACAGCCAAACAATTCTGAGCCTTCGCTGACAATTTCGGCTACAGCTTTGGAAAGTATGTCGGCGACTGCAAATGTGGTTCTCGAAGCGCTCAACGATATTACAATTGCTGATTTGGCGGACAATCAGTTGAGCTTTCAAGCAACTACTGGTTCGGTAACATTGAGAGCAGATGCCGATCGCAATGGTGCGGGTGTTTTTTCGATGAATTCTGGAGATACAATTAGCACGGCGGGCGGTGCGATAGCCATTTCGGGAAGTCAAATTACTGCGGGCAATTTGTCGAGTAACGGCGGAAATATTAGTTTAATTAGTCCGGGTTCGACTGTTGCAAACAACATTTCTTCATCCAATCCCAGCACCGGCAGCAGCGGGAATATTGTGCTCGACGGCCTGAACGTGACGGCCCAAAAACTTGATGCCAGCGGTCGGGAAGCGACGGGCAATGTAACTGTGACGGCTCAGAATGTTCTGGGAGTGAGCTCGATCGCAGGGGGTTCGGGAAACATTACTTTGACTGGTGATGAAATTAATTTGCAAGGCGACAAAAATTCAGTCAGCGGTACTGGCTTTTTGGTACTGCAACCTTGGAGTCCCGGTCAAAATATTGCGATCGGCGGTTCTGGAGATGTCGGTACTAATATTTATTTGAATCTGACGGCAAGCGACCTCGGAAGTTTGGAAAATGGGTTTGCTGGAATTACGATCGGCCGCACCAACGGTATCGGTTCAATTCTGATTGCCAACGATTTCACATTTTACGATCCGCTAATAATTCAATCGCCAGCGGGTTTGGGAACAATCACTACCACAAATTCCCTGACAGGGGCAGACAATGCCTCAATTACTATCAAAGGTGACGGCAATATCCGTACCGGAAATATCACTACCCACAATCAGGAAATTCGCATTGTCAGCACCGCAGGCAATGTCACAACCGGTCGGCTACTTACTGGAACTTCTCGCACCATCAACACTTCTGTCAATTCTTCCGAAGATACAGGCAATTCGGCGGGAGATGTTAGTGTTACCGCACACGGGACGGTGACTGCCGGGGCGATTGACACAAGGGGCGATCTCGCGGGGAATGTGACGCTGACGGGGCCCAAGGGAGTCACTGCGGGGGCGATCGAAGCTGGCGGCTCGAAAACACCGGGAAATATCACTTTAACTGGCAACGATATTGACTTGACGGGTGACAAAAATTCGATCGCCAGCAACGGCAATCTGGTGTTGCAACCGGCTGATCCCAGTCAAAATATTATAATTCAAGGTTCTGGCGATACAGAAGCTCTGAACTTGACTGCTGCAGAATTGAACACTTTTCGGAATGGGTTTGCTTCGATCGCGATCGGACGTTCTGACGGTAGCGGTGTGATTTCGATTCCTTCTGAAACTCCAAATTCAACGCCAAATTCAACGCCAGTGGCGGTGACATTTCAAGATCCGACGACGATTCGATCGCCCAATGGCGCAGGCGCGATCGTCGGAACGGGTGCGATCGTCGGCACTGATAACGCCACGATCTCTCTGATGGGGGGTACTGTAGCCGTCGGAGACGTTACCTCGACTGCGGGGATTAACATCACTAGCAGTCAAGGCAAGTTGACTGCTGGTACGGTTTCATCTCGCTCAACTTCCGGGGTGGCGGGCCCTATCACTATTCGCAGCGCCGGTGCGGTAGAAACCGGCAACATCGATGCTTTTGGTGCCAGAAGCGGGGGAGATATTTCGATTGCGGCGCCGGGCCGGATCGTTACAGGGGTGATCAACTCGAGTTCGCAATCGGGAAGTGCCGGTTCGAGCCAAATTACCGGGAACAAAGATATTGAAGTTGTTTCGATCAAAGCTCGTGGCAATATCGGCGGCGATGTGGCAATCGAAGCTGGGGGAGCATTTCGGGCTGCGGGAACAGGAACGGCTGCTGAGGGCGCCCAGGTCAGCATTTCTACAGACGGGCTGGCTCAATCGGGTTCACAGACGCTGCTGCAAAGCACTTGCCCGTCGGGAACCTGCACGGCGGCGACTGTTGGGACGGGAAACTCAAAGTCGAACACTGCCACCTCCTCAACTGCGATCGGGCCGCTGGCGATCGTGGCGAGTCCGGCACCAACTACCAGTGTGGAACTGAAAACTACAGACAATTCTCAACAAATTGTGACTCAGGTGAGTCTCCCTCCCGCAGCGTCGGTGCCAAAGGGCAGTACCACAAATGTCTCGCCAGAACCTGCTGCTGCGTCTGTTGAGGCGGGGTCGAACGAGACTGCTGCCGGCCCGGTACTGCTGTCGCCGTCGGTGTTAACAGACAATTTGGGCGCGCCTGCGACGACAGAAAACGGCAGCGTGGCAACAACTCCACAGAAGCCTGCGAGTGCGGTGAGTGCAGAAAGTGTCGGGAATGTGAGGGTTCCTGAGATTTCTCGATCGAGTTCGATCGCGCAAATAAGTCCGATCGACGCAGTGCAGCAAAGGGATAGAACTCAGGGCCGGGAATTTGAACGTTACTTTGGGGGTAATCTCACTGAAAAGTCAGTCACACAGCAAAGTATTCGAGATACTCTCAGCAGCGTCAATCGGTTGACAGGGGTTAAACCCGCGATCCTTTACGTTTGGGCGAAAGAAAAACATTTAGAACTTGTGTTGTTATTGCCAGACGGGAAAAATGTTTTTAAAAGCGTGCCTGCAAGCCGCGAGACAGTGCTGCAAGTTGCTAAAGAATTCACTAATGCTATCAGAACTCCTAGGAGATTGAATGCTGCTAATTACAAGGAACCTGCCGAGAAACTTTACCAGTGGTTAATTGCACCGCTGCAACCGGAATTGGAGGCTAACAAGATTGACACCTTGGTGTTTTCGATGGATGCCGGTTTGCGAACTTTGCCTTTGGCTGCTCTTTACGACGGCAAGCAGTTTTTGGTAGAAAAGTACAGTTTGGGGCTGATTCCGAGTTTGAGTTTAACTGATACTCGCTATGCCGATGTTAAGGGTTCTGAAGTGTTAGCGATGGGTGCGTCGAATTTTCCTGCCAAATACGATCAAAATCCTTTACCTGCGGTGCCGCTGGAAATATCGACAATTGTCGGCAAGATTTGGCCGGGTTCGTCTTTTCTCAATGAAGCTTTTACTTTGGCAAATTTGAAGAACAAGCGCAATCAACCGCAATACAAAATTATTCATTTAGCTACTCACGGGGATTTTCAGCCTGGGGGAGCGGAAAATTCTTACATTCAGTTTTGGGATACTAAGTTGCGGTTGAATCAGTTGGAGCAGTTGAAGCTATCTAACCCGCAGGTGGAGTTGTTGGTTTTGAGTGCGTGTACTACGGCAGTGGGAGACGAACAAGCTGAGTTGGGGTTCGCGGGGTTGGCGGTACACGCGGGGGTAAAATCCGCTTTGGCGAGTTTGTGGTATGTCAGCGATGTCGCTACTTTGGGGCTGATGACTGAGTTTTACCAGGAGTTGCGTACAGCGCCGATTAAGGCTGAGGCTTTGCGGCAAGCGCAGTTGGCGATGCTGCGGGGAGAAGTGCGGTTGCAAGATGGTTATTTGGTGCGATCGGGCAACAATCAAGCTCTGCCTTTGCCGTCAGAGTTGACCGCCAGGGGCGATCGAAATTTCTCGCATCCTTATTATTGGGCGGCTTTTACCATGATCGGTTCGCCGTGGTAATTCTGAAGGAACAGCGTGCGATTGCCTAAAAAACCGGGAGAGAACAAGTCGCAAAACTCGGAGGATGGGAATACCTAAAAAAGTGCGGTAACTCACACTAGAAACCGCGACCTCAACATCGAAAACGGGATAAAATGGAACAAGAAAACTGAAAAAAAAATCGACTGCTAGCGCCAGAAATATTGATTGTATACAAGTCTTTACTACAAACTTTTAGTCCAGATAAATTATGATAATTCGATAAAAAAGTTTCGATTACCCAACAACAATCGCTCTTTGTTATCAAGCCATAACACTCGGCGGTGAGAATAAACTCATTGGGAGCAACGCTTTCTCCGTTTTGGTCAAGCATTGTCAACAAAATTTCATAAGGCTCTAATGATTGATTAGAGGTAATAGAGCCAATCTTTTGGAAGTAGAGACAAAAACGATTGGTTTCTAACGCACGGGTGATTTTGGAAATCAACTGCCTCTCACCACATGGTCTAATTATATTAGTTCGCCATCATCTAGACGATAAACATGAACACAGTTGCGACCTTTGCCTTTGGCAGCATAACAAGCTGCATCAGCCGCCCCCATAACCTCCATCAAATCTTGGCTGGCTTGGTTAATGGCAACAACTCCAATACTGACCCCGATGATAAAGGTTTTGCTATCCCAAATAAACCGAAACTGATGCACTATATCTTTGAGGTTTTCCGCAATCTGAGCTGCTTTAGAGAGGGGACACTTATTAAGCAAAAGACCAAATTCGTCACCTCCCAACCGAGCCAATGTGTCATTAGCGCGGACTCCATTTTGTAAAAGTGTAGTGATTTGGCGCAGTAGCTCATCGCCAGCACAATGACCTGCGGTATCGTTAACGACTTTGAACTTATCTAAATCTAAATAACAGAGAGCGTGCCGCTGATTGCTATCTTTAATAGAGGCGATCGCCTCTATTAGTCGCTGCTCAAATCCTCGACGGTTGATTAAACCAGTCAGAGCATCGTGACTGGCTTCCCAAGAGAGTTGACGAGCAAGATTGCGCGATTCGGTAACATCATGAAAGACGATGACTGCCCCGATAATTTGACCTTGGCAGTCTCGAATTGGTGCTGCTGAGTTCTCAATGGCATACTCCCTCCCATCGCGCGCAATCAGTATAGTATGGTTAGCTAACCCCACAATTCGCTTCTCCAACAGAGCCTTGTCGATCGGATTCTCTACTGGCTTTCGCGTTACTTCATTGACAATTTCAAAGACTGTAGACAGGGGTAGTCCCTGAGCCTCATGAGCCTTCCAGCCTGTCAGTTGCTCAGCGATAGGATTGAAAAATCGCACATTACCTTGAGCATTGGTAGTAATAACTGCATCACCAATTGATTGGAGAGTCACTTGAGCGAGTTCTTTTTCGGCAAAGAGGGACGCTTCGAGACGTTGGCGTTCTTCGATTTCTCTCAAGAGACGTAAATTCTGCTCTTGGAGGCTTTGTTGCAACCGTCGCATGGTTAGGTGAGTTTCGACACGAGCTAATACTTCTTCGACTTGAAACGGCTTAGCAATATAATCTACGCCACCAACAGCAAGCCCCTGAACCTTATTGAAAGTTGCATTGAGAACACTTAAAAAAATTATCGGAATGCCTGTGGTTTGCTCGTCAGATTTTAATTGTTTACAAACTTCATAGCCATCCAAATCGGGCAATTTAATGTCTAGTAAAATTAGTTCCGTCCATGGCGATTGGGCGGCTCTGATCGCCATTTCACCTGTTGTGACACTGCGAACTTTATAACCATGTGCGCTCAAAGTACGGCCCAGAAGACGCAGGTTATCAGGCAGATCGTCAACAATTAAAATATTGCCTCGGTAGTTGGTAGCTGGATCGCTAACTCTATCGCTAGTTCTCTCGATAATCCTACTCCTTTCCATAGTTTATTGCCAGAGGACTATAAGCCTATGAATAAGAGTATAGTTGAATTATTAGGTTATAAACTCACTTTACGCAGAAAGAAGTCCTGCGATCGCAGAGTTCTAGGAGTGGCACGCTGGCACAGCCCCTACAATATCTGACTTGTTGAGGTAGGAATAATCCCCCCGTGGTTGCCCTTCTTCGTTTCGGGTAACATGAGGAGAAGATTTTTGCAACCCAAGCAGCCGATTTATGAACAAGCACATTTCTTAAAGGGCAAGTCTACTCGTCATTGCGATCGGATGTCTCGTGCTGCTGGGTTGGCAATTTGACATCTCCGTACTCAACAGTGGTTTTCCCGGTATGACTTCCATGATGAAGCGGGCAATGGCAGAACTCAATCGCTAAACACTTCAGCACTCATTAATAATGCAGGTTAGATATGATTACACAATTTTTTGAGACAGGAGGATTCATTCCTCATGGTCACTGCTATCTCTGGCAAACAAATTTAGTAGGATTACATATTTTATCCGATGGTTTAATCGCTTTAGCTTACTACTCCATCCCAATCATGCTTATCTACTTTGTGCGACAGCGGCAAGATACTCCATTTCAGAAAGTATTTTTTCTGTTTGGCGCTTTCATAATTGCCTGTGGTACAACTCATATTATGGATATTTGGACGCTTTGGTTTCCTACTTATTGGCTTTCGGGAGGACTTAAAGCTATTACTGCTCTGATTTCTATATATACTGCATCTGAGCTAGTGTTTTTAATTCCATCAGCCTTAGCTTTACCTAGTCCAGCTCAACTTATTACGGCAAATCAAGCCTTAGAACAGGAGATCAATGAGCGTAAGCGGGCTAAAAACGAACGCAAAGAAATTGAGGTGGCTTTACGAAACAGTGAAGAGCAGTTTCGCAATGCGTTTGAAAATGCGTCAATTGGAATGGCGATCGTTTCACTTGATGGGCACTGGGTGAAAGTCAATCCTGCCTTATGTCAGATTCTTGGCTACTCCTCAGAAGAGTTGTTAGCGTTAACTTTCCAAGACATTACCCATCCTGACGATTTAGACCTGGATCTTAGTTATGTACATCAGCTATTAGCAGGAACAATTTCAACTTACCAACTGGAAAAACGGTATTTCCATAAACAAGGACATATAATTTGGATTCTTCTTGATGGCTCCCTAGTACAAGATGAACAGGGCAATCCACTGCATTTTATTGCTCAAATCCAAGATATTACCGCTCGAAAAGAAGCTCAAAAGACGCTAGAACTTCAGAGTGTTATTATGAATAACATGGCAGGTGGAGTGTGTTTAATTAAAGCCTCAGATCTCACGATCGTCTACACCAATCCTAAATTGGACGCTATGTTTGGCTACACAGATGGCGAACTCGCAGGTCAACCCGTTGGTATCTTGAATTATGTCGATAGAGAGATTACACCAGACGCCAGCGTTCTAGATATTGTCGCTCAAATTGAGCAGAATGGAGAAGCACAATATGAAGTCTACAATAAGAAAAAAGATGGAAGACTTTTTTGGTGCAGGGTTCATACCTCTAGGTTTGAGCATCCTGAATATGGAACCGTATATGTTGCCGTTCAGGAGGACGCAACAGAGCTGAAACAAGCTGAGCAGGCTTTGCAGGCTACCACAAATCGCCTCAACTTTCTCCTGAACTACAGCCCGGTAGTTATTTTTAGCTGTAAACCTGGTGGCGATTATCGAGCAACGTTCATCAGCGAAAATGTCAAAGATGTATTGGGCTATGAAAGCATTGCGTTTTTAGAATATTCTGATTTTTGGGTGCATAACTTACACCCAGATGATCGAGAACGAGTCCTTAATGGCTTAGCCAATCTATTCGTCAATGATTTTTATTTCCATGAATACCGTCTACGTCGCTCAGATGGGGTTTATCGCTGGATACTCGGTCAACTCAGACTAATTCGAGATCGTGCAGGTATACCAGTGGAAATCTTGGGATATTTAATTGACATTAGCGATCGCAAACAAGCCGAGTTGGAACTTCAGCAAGCTAAAGAAGCAGCAGAAACAGCAAACCGAGCCAAAAGTATGTTCCTGTCCAATATGAGCCACGAACTCCGTACTCCTCTCAATGCTATTTTGGGATTTACGCAATTGATGAGTTACGATCCTGTTCTGACTCCCGAACTCCAAAAAGATCTGGCGGTCGTCAATCGTAGCGGCACACATTTATTGGAATTGATTAACGACATTTTAGATTTATCTAAAATTGAGAGCGGACAGATGACACTCTCTCTTTCTGACGTTGACCTAAAGTTTTTGCTAATTTCTCTTGAAGAAATGTTGCAAATTAAAACCCAATCGAAAGGATTGAAACTAATTGTCGAGCGAGATCCCAATCTTCCTCAATTTGTGCATATTGATGAGAAAAAACTGTATCAAGTTTTAGTCAATCTGCTCGGTAATGCGATTAAGTTTACTAATCAAGGAAGCGTCACATTACGAGTAAGATCAGAACAGAGCGACCAAACTTCCTGTCGCCTATGTTTTGAAATTGAGGATACTGGAGTGGGAATTGCTCCAACAGAAGTTGACAGCTTATTTAAGGCGTTCGTGCAAGCTGAAGCTGGGAATAAATTGAATCAAGGTACTGGTCTAGGTCTAGCTATCAGCCAAAGATTTGTCCAACTCATGGGTAGTCAGATTCAGGTTCAAAGCACATTGAATCAGGGCAGCATTTTTTACTTTGAACTTGGGGTAAAGTTACCTCAAGCAGTCTGTCTTGCCTCAGAATTGCTTAAACAAAGAGTGATTGGTATAGATCCAGGACAACCAACTTACCGCATCCTTGTGGTTGAAGATGTGGAGGAAAATCGCCGCTTATTGGTCAAACTCCTTACCTCAGTCGGTTTTGAGGTGCGCCAAGCAACACAGGGAGTGGAAGCACTATCCCTGTGGGAAAGTTGGTTCCCACACCTGATTTGGATGGATCTACGAATGCCGATCATGGATGGCTATACAGCTACCAAACGCATTAGAGAACACCCTCATGGACAAGAGACTGTCATTATTGCTTTAACTGCCAGTGCTTTTGAAGAAGATCGAGAGAAAGCTCTTATGGCTGGTTGTGACGACTTTATGAGCAAGCCATTTCAGGAACGGCTCGTCTTTGACAAACTCGCTCAACACTTGGGAGTAGAGTACATCTACACAGTTGTAGAAAAAGATTCCCAAAAACAATTGGTTGATTTTTTATCTCCCGAAGATATAGCCGTGATGTCCTCTCAGTGGTTAGAACAAATGTATCAAGCTGCCTACTATGTTGATCCTGAAGTCATGAACGAGCTAATCAAACAAATTCCCGTATCTAACTCAACCCTTTCCAGTTCGCTAATTGATTCTATCAATAACTTTAAGTATGACCAAATTATGGAGTTAATTCGACCTCTCCTCCCGAATCCAGTTTAGTTATCGAGTTTAAGGACAAATTTGATTCTATTACCATCAGCCACAACTGCTCTTTTAACACTAAAGTGTCGATGCTGTCTTTGATGATAACGCCTTCATCTTCTTCGGAAATTTCGAGGATTTTTTTGGGTTTAATGTAGAAAGGATGCAGATAAAACTCGCCCGTAAATAACAGCGGAGAGACGACCGACACACTGATTGTTTTTTCCAGCATCGGCGGATACGACAGCAAGTTGAAGTAACCCGCTTTAATCTGATCTAGCTGTCTTTTTTGAAAGTCGGTGATTTCTGGCAAGTAGTCTTGCCATTCTCTGAAAAATTGGTCGTATCTGACAAGTTGCAGGTCAAAAAGTGTTTTTAATTATTTTAATGTGACATTTGTAGCGGGAATTGTTGGAACCCTAATTCTAGCGCGTTAATTTTATGGTAACTTATAATTTAATCACATTTCCAGCTAATATTATGTCCCCTCGAACGAGCATAACAAAATTGGTTCGTAGTGAGGACGAAGAGTCATCATTTCACTCGCTCCGACTTGGATTCCTCACTAGCAGCTTATAACGGTTATTTTACGGAAGATGATATAAGTCAAAATTAAACTCTGCTAATTCCAAATTTTTTGCTAATTGAGAACAAATTCCGGCAAAACATTTTCCCCAGAAAGAGTGAGAGGAGATTGTAAAACTTCCACCTCTTGACCGGGGCGATAAATTTCAACTTCGTGTTTTTTGCGGTTAATCAGCCAACCCAAACGACAGCCATTTTCCATATATTCTTGGATTTTTTCCTGAGTATTTTTCACGCTATCCGTTGGAGAGAAAATTTCCACTGCAAAATCGGGACAAAGCGGGATAAATTTTTCTCTTTGTTGAGGTGTCAAAGCTTCCCAGCGGGATTTTTCTACCCAAGACGCATCGGGAGAGCGATCGGCTTTATTGGGCAGAGTAAATCCTGTGGAGGAATCAAAGGGTTCACCGAGTTGGGTTTGTTCGTTCCAAAGTCCAATCTGTAAGTTGAATTTTGAGTTGCTTCTTCCCGTTTCTCCTCCGGTTGGTGGCATGACAATTAATTCTCCGTTGGCGTTCCGTTCAAGTTTCAATTCCGGTTTTTCTTCACACAGTTGATAAAACTGTTATGAAGTTAGTTTGATAATGGAATTGAGGTTTAAGGTTATAGCAGTCATTGTTATTTACCTGCTGTTTGTAGGAACTTGATTAAGAATTAAAAATGACTAATCCCCTTTTTAATTCTTAATTCTTAACTTCTAATTCTACTGCAATTGCTTGATTCTGTTGAGCGCGTCTAGATACGCACTCGTTCTTCCGCCTTGCTTGTAAAGTTCTGCGGCTTTTTGAAAGTCAGCAATTGCTTGCGGTTTGTTGTTGTTGTTTTCGAGGCGGGCTAGAGCCCGGTTGTAGTAGGCGTCAGCAAAGCCGGGATTGGCTTCGATCGCCCGCGTGTATGCTGGAATCGGGTTAGTGCGTGTATCGGGAGTGCTGGCGATGGTGATGGCATTACCAATATTGAAATGCAATTCCGGGGTGTTGTTGGGTTTGAAAGAGAGTGCTTTGTTGAAATCCTCGATCGCCTCGAAAGTAGATCCCTCATCTAAGTGCACCAGTCCTCGAAAATAAAAGGCCTCAGCGTCTTTTGGGTTGAGGGTGGATAGGGGAACTGCGGTGGGGCGAGAATTGTCTACTTTCAAATCGGATTTGTTTATTCCCGCCGCCGCCAGTTTCGCCATAAAAGTATTGATCGGAACTGCTGCATTAAATCCCGTTTTAATCGGGGCTACTTCGCCGGAACTGGTTTGAGCAAAACCGAATTCCCCTTGTCCGTGTAAACCGATGACTCGGCCTTCGGAGTCGAAAACTGGGCCGCCACTCATGCCGCTCCAAGTTACGGCCTGATACCGCAAAGTGTAACCTTCCGGGCGGTTGCGGGGGCGGCTGGTAACGAGTCCGGGAGAGAGTTCGGGTTCTCGTTCCGCGCCGAAAAGTCCGCCCGTCGCGGGATAGCCGTAAACGAAGATTTGAGTGCCGATGACGGCTTGATCGGAATCGGCGATCGTCGCGACTGGATAGTCTTCTGGGCTTTCAAATTTGACTACGGCTAAATCCGCCTCTGTTTCGGCTGTTTGCAGCCCGGTGACAGAGGTTGCTTGATAGTTTTTGCCTGTGGAGGTGCGAACTGTGTATTTGAGATCGGGTTTT
The DNA here is from genome assembly GCF_036705305.1 of Microcoleus sp. B3-D7. Classification (NCBI taxonomy): domain Bacteria; kingdom Bacillati; phylum Cyanobacteriota; class Cyanophyceae; order Oscillatoriales; family Microcoleaceae; genus Microcoleus; species Microcoleus sp. B3-D7. The sequence continues at coordinate 31,766 of NZ_JAUBUE010000015.1, forward strand.
TCGACGACGTGGTTGACTGTTAAAATTGTGTAAGTTTTGCCGTTTTTGGCAATAATTACGCCGGAACCGTCTCCTAGGGAACTGTTAACTTGCACTGTCACCGGCCCGGCAATGTTGGCGACTTGTTCGGGAGTTTTGGCTATCGCACTTTGGCTGATGATTATGGTTAGGGCAGCCGTAGTTCCTGCTAGCAAGGTGGTTAAGGTGTCGAAACGGGAAAAATTTACGTTCATGGTAGTTGCTGATTATATTAATTACCCTAGTTGGAAATTCAAACATCAAAATGAATAGCTTCATTTTGATGTTTAAACTCTTAAAGGCTAAGTTTATTGCAACTGTTTGATTCTGCTGAGCGCGTCTAGATACGCACTTGTTCGGCCGCCTTGCTTGTAAAGTTCTGCTGCTTTTTGAAAGTCGGCCATTGCTCGCGGTTTGTTGTTGTTTTCAAGGTAAGCTAAAGCTCGGTTGTAGTAGGCGTCGGCAAAACCGGGATTGGCTTTGATCGCCTGCGTGTATGCTTCCATAGCGCTGGGCGCGCGGGTTGTCTCGATGCTGGCGAGAAGAGTGCGGGCATTGCCGATGTTGAAATGCAATTCAGGAGTGTAGTTGGGCTTGAAAGTGAGTGCTTTGTAGAAATCATCGATCGCCCCCGAAGGATTGTCTTGATCTAACCGCGAAAGTCCTCGAAAATAATAAGCTTGGGCGTCTTGCGGATTGGCGGTGGATACGGGGCCTTGATTTGCGGGAGTATTGTCTACTTTCAACTCGGATTTGTTTATTCCCGCCGCCACTAGCTTGGCGATAAATGTATTGATGGGAACTGCTGCGTTAAATCCGGTTTTAATCGGGGCGACTTCGCCGGAACTGGTTTGAGCAAAACCGAATTCCCCTTGTCCGTGTAAACCGATGACTCGGCCTTCGGAGTCAAAAACTGGACCGCCACTCATGCCGCTCCAAGTTACGGCCTGATACCGCAAAGTGTAACCTTCCGGGCGGTTCCCCGGGCGGCTGGTAACGAGTCCGGGAGAGAGTTCGGGTTCTCGTTCCGCGCCGAAAAGTCCGCCCGTCGCGGGATAGCCGTAAACGAAGATTTGAGTGCCGATGACGGCTTGATCGGAATCGGCGATCGTCGCGACTGGATATTCTTCGGGACTTTCAAATTTGACTACGGCTAAATCCGGGTCAGTTTCGGCGGTTTGCAAACGGGTGACGGAGGTTGCTTGATAGTTTTTGCCTTTAGACGTGCGAACGGTGTATTTCACGTCTGCTTTTTCTACGACGTGGTTGACTGTTAAAACTGTGTAAGTTTTGCCTGTTTTGGCAATAATTACCCCAGAACCGTCTCCGAGGGAACTGTTAATTTGTACAGTCAGCGGCCCAGCAATGCTGGCGACTTCTTGGGGAGTTTTGGCGATCGCACTTTGGCTGATGACTATAGTTAAGGCTGCGGTAGTTCCTGCTAGCAGGGTGCTTAAGGTGTCGTAACGAGAAAAATTTATATTCATGGCTATTGCTAATTAGTAGTTGGGTAGCGGGATTTGGGGAAGAAAGGGCGATCGGCGGTTTGTGCTTTTTTTGTTTAGTTTTATTACTGATTTGACGCAAAGGAGCTCGGCTTTGTTCTTTAGTGATAATTTTACTCGCTTTTTTGTTCCGCGATTCGCTATTTTAATGTAGGGTGAGTACGCCGCACCTTACTTAATGTCAATGAAGGCTGCCAAAATTACTTATTAAAACTCAAACGTACATGACTCGAAATCGGTGGTTAGTTCTTCCTTAGTCATGGTTACCCGTGCGACTCGCATGACTAAATTATATACTCCCTCGTCGGTCAAATTCAGAGCGCAACCATTCAAAAGTAAAAAGGGATATGTCACTGCAAAAGCCGTTCGTTTATTGCCGTCAATAAAGGGATGATTCATCGCTATTTGATAGAGATAGGCGGCAGCTTGTTAGCTAATCGTTGGATGGAAAAAATCTCCGCCAAAAGTTGCTTGTGGCTCACCCACAGCCGACTCCAACAAGCCTTCATCTCTAACGCCGGGAGTGCCACCAAAGCTAGAAATCTGGTCTGCATGAAGTTCTTGCACTTCATCTAGAGAGAAAAATTTAGGAGTTGGCAAGGCGACGGTAAACCTCATCTCGTTCTTTGTTAAATGCTAGGTAAGCGTTCCAAACATTACTTTTTTCTGATTTTACAGGCTGTTTTGCCTGCCGGGTTAGTACAAAATCCAGCACTTCTTTCAACATAGTTTATGATACTTGGTCGAGTTCTTGAAGAAGTTTGTCTTTTGCGGTCATGTTTCTTTCCTCCTAGTTATTTTACAACTATTTTATCCGAATTGATAAAAGTCTTGCAACCTAGAGATTGTACGCGAGCATCTGTAGGGACACGGCAGTGCCGTGTCCTTACTTACTTTTTTAAATTGGTATTACAACCATTTTACAAGCTACAGATTAGATAATTAACGGCTGCCCGCTCGCAGTTACGAACTTTGATATTCTGCAACCCATTCAACGATCGCCTCAGTCAATCCATCTAAGGTATATTCTTTGGCTTCCACATCTAACTTACCCAATAAATTCTGACAACTTTTGGAAGTTTCAGGGCCGATCGATGCGATGCAAACGTTTTCCAACCAATCCTTAGACAGGGACAATTTTAGGCTTTGTTGTATGAGATTGCAAAAGTTATGTACGGTTTTGGAACTGGCAAATGTTATGATATTTACGGCTTGATTTTGGAGTGCGGATAAGGCGAGCGTATCGATTGTTTCGGGACAGCAAGATTGGTAAGCTGGCACTTCTATTACTTCCGCTCCTTTGGCAGTGAATTCTTTAACTAAAACTTCTCTGCCGCCGCTTTCTACTCTGGGAAATAGAATCTTGCAGTTTTGCAAGTTATCGGGGAAGTTATCGACTAGGGAATCGGCGACAAAGTTCGGGGGAATAAAGTCTGCTTGTAGAGAGTGCGATCGCAAACTTTCTGCTGTTTTTTTACCGACAACTGCGATTTTAATGCCAAACAAGCTGCGGGCGTCTTTGCCTTTTGCTTGTAATCGTTGAAAAAAGCAGTCTACAGCGTTGTGGGAAGTGAGAATTAACCAGTGAAAGCTTGACAATTGTGCGATCGCACTGTCTAATGGTTCCCAAGTGGACGGCGGCCCAATTACCAAGGCGGGCATTTCGATCACGCGGGCTCCTTGTTGCTGGAGTCGATCGCTAAATTCAGCCGACTGAGAAACTGATCGCGTGACTAAAATTGTTTTTCCTGCTAGTGGCAATTTGCTGTTGCTAGCGGTGACTGGTGTATCGATCATATTTGTGCTTTCTGGCTGGATTAAATATTCGCGCAATCTAACTACTTCCCCAATTACGATCACGCAAGGCGACAGAGATTGACCTGCTGTTTGCTGTACAATGTTGGAGAGAGTACCGAGCCAAATTTGCTGTTCGGGGCGGCCACAATCTCGGATAATGGCGATCGGAGTTTCGGTCGATCGTCCGTGCTTTTGCAATTGCCAAATTATCTCGCTTAAATTGCGCCCTCCCATCAATATTACCAAAGTTTCTATCTGCACTAATGCTTCCCATTCCAAAGCATCCGGTTCATGGGCGCTCATCACTGCAAAACAGCGACTCATTACCGGATCTGTGAGGGGAATTCCTGCTAGTAAAGGTGCGGCTAATGCGGAAGATATTCCGGGTATTACTTCAAACTCGCAGCCGGCTGTGATTAATGCTTGAATTTCGGAACTAGAACGACCAAAAATAAACGGATCGCCACTTTTTAAGCGGATCACTTGTTTTCCTAATTGACAATTTTCTACCAGCAAACGGTTAATTTCTTGCTGCTGGGTGGAAGGTTTTCCGCCGCGTTTCCCAACTTGGATTTTTCGACAAGTTGCTGGGATTAATTCGAGTTGGGGGATGTCGATGAGAGCATCGTAGATTAAAACTTCTGCTTGGGATAGCAGTTTGTGCGATCGCACTGTCATCAAGTTACAATCTCCGGGTCCTGCACCGACTAGATAAACTTTCCCTTTTTGGTTTTTCACAATTCCTCCTCGATAGTATAGTTTTATTAATATTGCTAGCCTATAGTAAGGTACGCATGGTGCACCCTACACTATAGTAAGGCCCGCCGAGGCGCACCCTACGTTATACTCAGCAGTTTGATTGTATAATAAAAGCTATTTATGCAGATTATCATCATCACCGCCGCCGATGCAAATTACTTTGAATTGGTGCAAGGTACTATTTTATCGGTGCGGGAAAAACCAGAGGGTGAAAATGTGGCGATCGGCTTTTTCGATCTCGGCTGCACTCCCCAACAGTTGCAGTGGCTGGAAACACAAGTTAATATCATTCAAAAGCCGGATTGGGACTTTGACTTTCCTGGCAGAAATGAATCTCCCGAACATTTAAAAGGACTATTAGTTAGACCTTGTTTGCGAAAATACTTTCCCAATTTTGATATATACCTTTGGATTGATGCGGATGCTTGGGTTCAAGACTGGAGAGCAATTAATTTGTTGGTTGAAGGAGCATCGCGCAGGGGACTGGCAATTGTTCCCGAAGTTCACAGGGCGAGCTTGCAGCAGTACGGGCAACTTCCTCAGTTTTGGCACTGGGTTTATCAACAATATGAAGCTAACTTTGGTGAAGAAATTGCTAAAAAATTCTACAGTTATCCGATATTAAATGCCGGAGTTTTCGCACTCCGAAAAGATACTTCGCACTGGGAAATATGGGCTGAAAAACTCAATCAAGGATTGCAAAGATCCGGCTGTGTCATGACAGATCAATTTGCCCTCAACCTCGCTGTTTACAGTGGCGAATTGTTCAATCTCACTGAAATGCTCCCAGCTTGGTGCAATTGGATATTCAACGGTTTTCCGGTTTGGGACAAGCAGCGAGGCTGTTTTGTGGAGCCTTACTTGCCGCAGGAGGCGATCGGCATTTTGCATTTAGCTGGCCGCCAGCAGTTTGACCGAGTACAATTGATGGCAACTGACGGCGATATACTGGAAATTAGCGTCCGTTATCAACCTAAAAAACAGGAAGCAATACCAATATTTCAAGAACCAAAAATGACTTACCAACAACCTGAACTTAGCAAAAATAATTTATTACAACCAGCGGATTACGTTTCGCCAGGGTTCCAAATAATTATACCTGACTCCTATTTCCCCAATATGATTATTGCCGATCCAAATGCGAGTAACTGGCCTTACTTGCGCCGGGAAATTCCGCATAATTGGTATGCAGACAAGCGCTATCCATTCATCGGGTTTTTGAATCGCGACGAAGCCCACATTCTTTACAATACAGCCCTGCAATTCAAAGGTAAAAAAGCATTAGAAATAGGTTGCTGGCTGGGTTGGTCAGCCTGTCATTTAGCGCTCGCAGGAGTTGCATTAGATGTCGTCGATCCGCTGTTAGAAAGAGAAGACATTAGACAAAGCGTAATCGACTCAATTCAAGGTGCTCTAAATGCGTCGGGCGTTCAAACATCAGTCGAGCTAATACCAGGCTACAGCCCCCAAAGAGTAGAAGAATTTTCCGCTCAATTCAACCGCAAATGGTCGTTAATTTTCATTGACGGAGAACACGGAGGTGATGGGCCGTTAAATGATGCCATTGCGTGTGAAAAATTGGCTGAGGAAGATGCAATAATTTTATTTCACGATTTAACCGCTCCAGATGTTGGTAAAGGTTTAGATTACTTGAAGCAAAGGGGATGGCAAACAGTAGTATATCAAACAATGCAAATTATGGGGGCTGCTTGGCGGGGCAATGTCGAGCCAGTAAAACATCAACCCGACCCCAATATTTCCTGGCAGTTGCCAGCACATTTGCACGGTTACAATATTAGCAGTCTAGAGACAATTAATTCTCAAAGAGCAAACCAAACCCATCAAAACCAACAGTCATCTTATACAAGAGATTGTTACCAATTAATTGGAGAAGGAACTCGCAGTTCTGCTAGAGAAATTATTCCCCTGCTGTTAGACTTGCTGCAACCGACTTTACCTAAAAGTGTGGTGGATGTGGGCTGCGGTACGGGAAGCTGGTTAGCGGCTTTTCACAAGTTGGGAATTGCTGATTGTTTAGGAATAGATGGCGATTATGTCGATCGCACTCTTTTAGAAATTCCTTTAAATCAGTTCAAGTCTTACGACTTAAAGCAACCGCTGCAAGTAGAAAGAAAGTTTGATTTGGCAATTTCTCTGGAAGTTGCGGAACATTTACCCAGTACCTGTGCGGAAAAATTTGTTAATTCTCTAACTAAACTAGCACCAGTAATTTTGTTTTCAGCAGCAATACCATTTCAAGGCGGTGTCGAACACGTTAACGAACAGTGGCCACAATATTGGGCTTATTACTTTGAGCAAAATGGTTTTGCAGTCATTGATTGCTTGAGAAAAAAAATATGGAACAATGAAAAAGTAGAGCCTTGGTACGCTCAGAATATCTTAATTTTTGTCAAAGAAAAATACTTGTCGAAATATCCCAGGTTAGTAAATGAGTATCAAAATACCGATTTAAATCTATTAGCGATTGTTCATCCAAAGATTTATTTTTACGGCTTACAAGCGGCTCAAAATTCTAGCGAAAATTCACATTCAAACCATCCTGAAAGCGTCCCGCAAATTGCGGCTTCGCCACAGCTTGAAAGTCAACCTTTGATATCTGTGATTATTCCCTGTTACAATCAAGCTCATTTTTTGTCGCAAGCAGTAACTAGCGTTATCAATCAAACTTACAAAAATTGGGAAATAATCATTGTCAATGATGGCAGCTTAGATACTACTAGCACAGCAGCCAAAAATTTGATAGCAGCAAATCCCCAGCATCAAATGAGGCTAATAGAACAAGCTAATCAAGGGATATCAATGGCTAGAAATACTGGCATATCGGCAGCAAACGGCGAATACATAATGCCCTTAGATGCCGATGATATTTTAGCTCCAAATGCCTTGATTTGTCTTTTAGAAATATGTCTAAAATCCAAAGTACCTTGCGTAGCATTTGGTTCTTATCAACTTTTTGGCGGCAATGAAAATCACACAATACCCAGTTATGATTTATATTCACCAAAAAAAATCAAACAATCTAATATGATTTGCACGTCTTCATTGTATAACAAATCAGTTTGGAATTTGGTCAACGGTTACAAAGCAGAGATGAAAGAAGGTTATGAGGATTGGGAATTTTGGGTTAATTGTCACAAACATAGCATTCCTTTTTTGGGAACGAGAGAAATAGTTCTTAATTATCGTAGCGTTCATGGTTCTAGGAATGCAACTGCTCAACAATATCATCACAAATTGGTAGCACAAATTGTTGCTTACAATCCAAAACTATACGATGTTGAAAGTGTAAACAGTGCTAAAAAACTCTTGGAATCAATCGCCAATTAATCTTTTTTATAAAAACTAAAGTCTTTACTACGAACAATTTTCCGAAAGTTTGTAGTCAGGAATTTAGTGTTATCTACATATCGGCAATCACATCCAAAAAACGCTTAACCTGTTTTTCCCAAGTCCAATCTAGCATAAAATTAGCCGCAGCTAAACCGCGACGTTTTGATTCTTCGCGATTAGTATAAACTTGTTCCAAAGCCTCGACAACTTCTGCAACCTCAGACTCTCCCCAACCTTCTACACCGTAAAAAGGAGCAGTAAGTTTAGCTCGTCCTTGACTCCATAAAGGATAGCAAATGTGGCTGTAAATCAAGTCTAAATGACCAGTATTTGCTGATAAAATAGTCGGAATTCCGCAGGCCATACTTTCCATCGCGACTAAATTAGTGCCACCTTCGCAGCGGTTGGTGAAAACAGCGCAGTCGGCTTCTCGCAAAATTTGTCCGGCGAGGTGATTGGGAATTAACCCAATGTCGATAAAAGAGTCAACTGGCAAACCATTAGCCACTAACCATTGGGAAATTTCTAAACTTCCGTCGCGGTTGATATTGGGAAGTCCGGCAACGTTTCCGGTTTGTTCGATCCCTAACATATACTGAGGCCAAAAATTGTGCCATGTTGTTAATAACAAAGCCTCTGGATGTTTGGCGCGAAATCGTTTGAAAGCAGCAATTACAATATCTTGACCTTTGCGATATTCCAGTTTGCCGCCGGAGAAAATGACGAAGCGATCGCCAAATAGATTAGATTTAGGTGCAGGATGGAAAATTGTTGGGTCAATTCCTTGATGTACCATCGCCACATTAGTCAAGCCACAGCTTCTCAAAACATCCGCATTCCAGTTAGAACCTGCGACAATCACGCTATATTTTTTGGCTGTTTCTAGTGCTTCTGCTGTGATTCGTGTGTCTTCAAAAAATATGACTCCTATTTGACAAGCGCTGGTAATTTGATTGTCAACTCCAGAGGATGCTAAATTATTCCCCAAAGCATAAAGTACGGGAAAATTACAACTGATTTGTTTGTCGGAATTTGCTGCTACTAATTCCTGAAAAATTTTGTGCTTTTCAATTACAGGTAACAACAGCGATTTATGCAGTGGATTCATTGAATCTGAGGTGATTGATGGCGGTGCTAAAAGTGCAACTTCCCAGGCGGGATTTTGCCGCAGTTGTAGTGTTAAATTCATGGCGTAAATTCCCCAGCCGCTGGTGATGCTGAGGGGCCAACTAATGCCGATTCCGGTAATTTGTGGGGGAGTTTCTGGGGGTTGGATTTGAGGCGGAGTATCAGAATCTGCGTTAGCAGGCTGAGTATGAGAACGAGTAGATTGCAGGGGCGGTGCCCCCGTGCCCGCCCTATCTAGCAAGGCTGCTTTTATACGATCGCACACTCCATCCCAATCACCCGGTTTTTGCTGGCGAAACAGACGCACAGTGGGATACCAAGGGCTATCTTCGCGTTCAAGCATCCAGCGCCAATCGGGAACAAAAGACAGCAAAATCCAGACGGGTTTGCCCAAAGCACCGGCTAAATGCGCCACAGCAGTATCTACGCAAATTACTAAATCGAGTTGCGAAATAATTGCTGCTGTGTCGGCAAAATCAACGCAATGTTCGCTCAAATCTTCAATTTGGTGTTGATTTAATAAAGTGCGTGAAGCGCAGCTATCCTGTAGGGAATCGCCCGCTGACAAATCTTTCTGAAGACTGTAAAACCTCACTCCCGGAACATCTACAAATTTCACAAAATCGCTCAATTTACACGAGCGCTGATGATTGTTGCGGTGCAGCGGGCCGCCCGCCCACACAAGACCTACTTTTAGTTTATTGTTCTGCTCTAGGAAAAATTTAAAATCCTGTGGCGGAGCTAAATAAGGAATATTTGCCGGTATATTTTCCAAAGTCGTTCCCAGAATTCTGGGCAAACTTAGCAGGGGGGCTTGCACTTGAAAATCTATCAAATCGCTCGGCCTGACTCCTACTCGATCGACTCCGGCAATTCCTTCAAATAAACGCTTCAGCAAGACATGACAAGCAACAATAACTTTCCCACGTTTTTGCTTAACTAAAGGCGCGTAGCGGATAAACTGTATCGTATCGCCAAAACCTTGTTCAGGGTGCAGTAAAATTGTTTTTCCCTGCAAATCAGAGCCGTCCCAAAGCGGTTGCTCAAAAGAGCTCAGATCCAATTGTTCAGCTTGCCAGCGCGATTCGTACTCTGCAAAACCACGCTTCAAATCTCTAGTTAAGAGCAAAGCGAAGGCTAGTCTCAAGCGCCAATTTGGCGAGTTGGGACGTAGTTGAATTGCTTTATTGTAGAAGTTGATCGCCTCTGCGACTTGTCCCTGTTCTTCGAGGGCGGTACCCAAGTATAAGTTAGTTTCAGCCTGGTTGGGATTGATTTTTAGCGATTTTTGGTAATGAGCAATAGCCTCGGCTATTTGCCCGTTTTCCTGTTTGATATCACCTAAACAACTGTGGGCTTCTGCGTGGCTGGGTGAGGCAGCAATTACTTGTTCGTAGCGAGCGGCTGCTTCTGCTTTTTTACCTTGTTTTTGTAAAGCATTTGCTATGTGAAATTGTACCTGTGCGGGCGATAAGGAAAATCGAGGCGAAGCCTGGGGATATCCGTTACCAGGCACAGCCTGGGAACGATTAGAGATTAGGTGTTTTAAGGCAGTTTTTACGCGATCGCAAACTCCCACCCAATCCCCCGGTGTTTGCTGCCGAAACAGTCGCGCCGTCGGATACCAAGGGCTATCTTCGCGTTCCAACATCCACCGCCAATCCGGCATAAAACACAGCAAAATCCATACGGGTTTACCCAAAGCACCTGCTAAGTGCGCGATAGCGGTATCCACGCAAATTACTAAATCGAGTTGCGATATCACCGCCGCAGTATCGGCAAAATCGTTCAAATTGTCGCTCAAATCTATCACTGGAATTTGAGTTAACAAAGTACGATTGCCAGCCGACATTTCTTTCTGAAGACTGTAAAAAGTTACACCGCGAATATCTAACAATTGCAGGAAGTAGCTTAAATCGCTCGATCTCTGAAAATCCTTCAAATGTTCCGCACTTCCCGCCCACGCAATCCCAACTTTAAACTGACCATCGGAATTTAGAGAAAATTGCCAATTCGGCGGCGCAGCTAAATAAGGAACCTTTGCCGGTATATTTTCTAAATTTGTTCCGAGAATATACGGCAAACTCATCAGCGGTGCTTGCAGTTGGAAATCGGGCAATTCATCCATCCGAATCACCACTTGTTCAATCCCAGGAATCTGCTTAAATAAACGCTTGAGTTCTTGATAGCAAGAAAGTATTACTTTGCCGCCTTTTTGCTGCACAATTGCCGCGTATCGCACAAATTGAATGGCATCGCCCAAACCTTGTTCGGAACGGAGTAAAATAGTTTGCCCGTTCAAATCTGAACCGTCCCAAATCGGTTGGTCAAAATTCAACCTTTGCAATTTTTTCGCTTGTTCTGTTTGCCAGCGCCACTCGTATTCTGCTAAACCGCGCGGCAAGTCCCCAGTTAGCAGCAAGACTAAGCTTAAATTGAAGTGAGCTTTAACACAAGTTTCATCAATTTCTAGAGCTTTAGTGTAACAAAAAATTGCTTGAATTACGTCTCCTAATTGTTCATTTGCACTGCCTAAATTAGTGAGAGCTTCTAGATAATTCGGATTCAAAGATATTGCTCGTTCCAAGCTAGAAATTGCCTGTTCTATTTTGCCAGCACCCAAGGATAACGTTCCCAGGTGATAGTGTCCTTTAGGATTGTTGGGTTCTGCTTCAATTGCACGCTCGTAAAGGCGTTCTGCCTCGGCTAACTGACCTTTTGCTTGCATCGCGGCACCCAAATTTACCAGCGCTGGCGCATAATTGGAATTGACAGAAAGTGCTTGATGAAAACAGGCGATCGCAGTCGGCAACTCGCCCTGCTGCTGGAGTGTCGCGCCGAGATTGTTGAGAGCTTTGACGTAAATCGGATTCAGGGCGATCGCCTTTTGAAAACAAGATACAGCATCGGGTATATTGCCTTGATCTTGCAGCAAAATACCCAAGTTATTGTGCGCTTGAGCGCAGTTCGGAGCGATTTCGATCGCGCGCTGATAATAGGTGGCAGCTTCGGCTAAATCGCCTGTTTGGTGCAGCGTCACTGCCAAATTCGTGGCGGCTTCGATCGAATTCGGCTGCCAAACTAAAGCCTTTTTAAAAAAAGCGATCGCCTCCGACAACCTACCTTGCGCTTTCAGAACGTTTCCGCAATTGAACTGTTCTTGAGCTAAGTCAACATAGGGCTGAGCTTCTATTAGTGGTTGAGCTTCCTGATGCTGAGAAATTCTTTTTCTGAGCGCCAAACTAGCTTGTTCTAAAACTCCTTCCCAATCTCCCGCTGTAGACTGGCGAAACAGGCGCGCCGTCGGATACCAAGGACTATCTTCGCGTTGCAACATCCACCGCCAATCCGGTACAAAACACAGCAAAATCCACACTGGTTTGCCCAAAGCACCAGCCAAGTGTGCCACACAAGTATCTACAGAAATTACTAAATCCAGAGCCGAGATTGCCGCCGCAGTATCCGCCAAGTCGTGCAAATAAGAGCTTAAATCTGTTACGGCCATTTGCTCTAACAAATCGCGCTCGTCTGCTGTCATTTCCTTTTGCAAACTGTAAAAATCTGCTCCGGGAATATCTAACACTTTGGTGAACAAATTTAGCGGAAACGATCGCACCTTATTTTGGGAGTATTGAGAATTTCCAGACCACACAATCCCTACTTTCAAATTAGTAGTTGGATTGAGAGTAAATTCGCAACCGGGCGGCGGAGCTAAATAAGGAACTTTGACGGGTATAGTTTCTAAAGTTGTTCCCAGAAGGTGAGGCAAACTCATGAGCTGCGCGCGCACTTGAAAATCCGGCGCATCCTCGGGATTAACTATTAACCCATCGATTCCCGAAACTTGTGCAAACAAGCGCTGCAACTGCGGCAAACACCAAACAATTACCCTACCGCCTTTTTGCTTGACTAAATCTGCGTAGCGGATAAACTGAATTGCATCGCCTAAACCCTGTTCCGGGCAAAGCAAAATAGTTTTTCCCTGCAAATCTTTGCCATCCCAAAGCGGCTGAATAAAGTTGTGGGATCGGAACTGTTTTTCTTTAACTAGGAGTCGCCATTCGTACTCGCAAAAACCGCGCTGAAAGTCTCCCGCCAGCAGCAAAACTAAACCTAAATTTAGGTGAGATTCAGGATGGCCGACATTGAATTTAACTGTTTGGCTGTAGCAGGTGAGAGCATCTGCAACTTGGCCGCGATCGTGCAAAGCACTTCCCAAACTGGTGAGGGGATTGATATAACCGGGTTTGAGTTCGATCGCCCGACGGTAACAATCGATCGCCTCTGCCATTTTTCCCGCTTCCTCAAAAGCTTTGCCGAGATTGTTCAAAGCTTGTGGAAAGTCGGGTTTCAGGCTCAAAGCTTGCTCGTAGCAGGCGATCGCATCTTCAATTTTGCCCTGTTTCTGCAGGACAATTCCCAGATTGCAGTGAGCCTGTGCACTGGCTGGCAAGACCTGAATCGCTTGCTGGCAAACAGCTACATCCTCATCCAACTTATCTGGGCTAGACAGCGAACTCCCGAAAGCGAGATCAGTTTCTGCCCAATCCGGTTGCAGCGCCAGAGCTCGCTCGTAGTATGCGATGGCGCGGTCAATTTTGCCCTGTCGGATCGAGGCGTATGCTAAATGGTGCAGGGCGTCCACATAATTTGGATCGATCGCGATCGCCCGTTCGTAATTCGCGATCGCCCGTTCGTAATTCGCGCCCGCTTCCTCCCCTTGTTCCTCCAAAGCAATTCCCAAATTCAAATAAGCCACCGCGCAATTAGGATTGACTTGAATCGCTTGCTCGTAGCAGCTTATAGCCTCCGCCACATCCCCTTGCTCTTCCCGCAACAGCCCCAAATTAATCAGCGCTTCCGCGCAATTCGGGTTTAAAGACAGCGCCCGCTCATATTCTGCGATCGCCTCTTCAGTCTCTCCTGCTTCCGCGAGCGCGCTACCCAAATTGCTGGCAGTTTCCGCCAAATGCCCGTCGATTGCTAGGGCTTGTCGGTAGTGCGCGATCGCCTCTGTTAGCCTGCCCGTTTGCTGTTTGACAACGCCTAAATTGCTGTAGGCGGCTGCGTAATTAGGATCGATTGCGATCGCTCGCTCATAACAAGTGATCGCACCGCCCAAATCGGCTTGCTGCTGCAAATCCACGCCCAACCGAAACTCTGCATCCGCCGAATCCGACGGCACAAATGCAGCAGCAACCGCGCCTAGAGCTTCCGCCACCCGATCGAAAACGTCCTCCCAGTCGCCCCGCTGATGCTGGCGAAACAGCCGCGCCGTGGGATACCAAGGACTATCTTCACGCTCCAACAGCCACCGCCAATCCGGCGAAAACGCCAGCAAAATCCACACTGGTTTGCCCAAAGCGCCCGCCAAATGGGCGACAGCGGTATCGACACTAATGACTAAATCCAGTTTGGCGATCGCAGCAGCAGTATCGGCCAAATCGCCAAAATGCCGGCTCAAATCTACGATCGACGTTTGATTCAACAGCGCCCGCTCGGCCTCGGAAACCTCTTTCTGCAAGCTGTAAAAACTTACCCCCGCAACGTCCAAAAGCGGCAGAAACTGGCTTAAACTGCACGAACGCTGCTTGTTTTTGCGGTGTTTTGGATTCCCCGCCCAGACAATGCCAACTTTCAAAGTGCGATCGGGCAGAAGCGTAAATTCAGCACCCGCAGGCGGAGATAAATAAGCAGTATTTGCCGGTATTGTTTCCAGCTTTGTACCGAGAACATACGGCAAACTCAACATCGGCGCTTGCACGTCAAATTCCGGCAGTGGCTCGCCTTTAACTATTAGCAAATCAATGCCGTCAACCGTTGCAAATAAACGCTGCAATTGCGGGTAACAGCCCACAATGACCCTGCCGCCTTTATTTTTGACGATCGCAGCGTAGCGAATAAACTGAAGCGAATCGCCTAAACCTTGTTCGGCGTGCAGCAAAATCGTCTTTCCCACCAAATCAGAACCGTCCCATAGCGGCCGGTATTCTCTCGCCGAAACAGTATTATCCGGCCCCGTCAAAAAACACGAGTGACCAGTGTGAAATTCTTTAATTTGCCAGCGCCACTCGTATTCGGCGAGACCATTTTCCAAATCTCCCACCAACAGCAAAGCCAAGGACAAATTCAGGTGAGCGCTAGCATGATCTGGACTTAAATGAATTGCTCGTCTGTAGCAGGCGATCGCATCTTCTACCGCGCCTTTTTCCAGAAACGTCCTGCCTAAATTGTTGATAGCTTCCACAAAATCCGGCAGCAATTCGAGAGCTTTGTGATAATACTCCAGCGCCTCTTCTAAATTGCCCTGTTCTTGCAAAACTGTTGCTAGATTGTTGTAAGCTTCCCAGCTATGCGGCTGAATTTCCAGCGCTCGTCGGTACAGCTCGCTAGCCCTGAAAAGTCCCCCCTTTTCTTGCAGCGCCACAGCTAAATTAATCAGTGCGGGTACGAAATTCGGTTCAGCGACAAGAGCTTGTTCGTAATGTGCGATCGCCTCTTCCACTTGACCTTGTTCCTCAAAAATCTTTGCCAAGTTGTAAGATGTTTGAGGAATATTGGGATTAAGCGCTAAAGCTTCTCGGTAATGCGACATAGCTGCGTCCACTTCGCCGTTTTCTTGCTTGAGAAAACCCAAATTAATCCGCGCTTGGACGCAACTTGGGTCAAGAGATATTATCTGTTCGTAAATGGCGATCGCCTCTTCCCTATCGCCTGTTTCCATTAAATGCTCTGCTTGCCGCAATAAATCCTCTAAAACAACCAAACTCTCCCCGCCAGTTCCGATCGCAACCGATGTCTCAATCCCCTGCGATTGCTTAGCTGCGGAGCCTTCTGCTAACCCTTCGCTCGCAATCACAAATATTTGTTTACTCTCTTGAACTACGCTTGCACCTGTCATTGTGAGCGCCACATAATCGAGGGAAGCCGTATTATTAGCACTCCTTGCGAGTGAAACGAAGTCAAGCGAATCTTTGGCAGAATCCTCGGAATAACTAGCAGTATTGGCAATCGCAAAAGAACTCAAAGCCGCCTGCACTTCCTCAAACAATTCTTGCCAACTTTCCGGCTGACTTTGGCGGAAAAGCCTCGCAGTTGGATACCAAGGATTGTCTTCACGATCCAGCAGCCAACGCCAGTCAGGAGCAAAAGAAAGCAGCACCCAAACCGGTTTTCCTAAAGCACCGGCTAAGTGCGCCACAGCCGTATCGACACTAATGACTAAATCCAGTTGAGATATAGCCGAAGCGGTATCAGCAAAGTCGTTCAAATGCGGAGTTAAATCCGGCACTAAGTGTTGGTGTAACAAAGTGCGATCGCTCTGGGACAAGTTTTTTTGTAAACTATAAAAAGCAATCCCCGGAACCTCCAAAAATCGAATAAAATCGCTCAAGCTGCAAGAACGCTGATTGTCTTTCCGGCGCTTCTGGTTCCCCGCCCAAACAATCCCTACCTTCAATTTTGCATCAGAAGAAAGCGCAAACTTGCACTCAGCAGGCGGAGCTAAATAAGGAACATTTGCCGGTATTGTTTCCAGAGTTGTCCCGACAATTCGCGGCAAACTCATCAGCGGCGCGTGAACATCAAATTCTGGCAAACCTTCAAGATTAACTGATAAATATTCAATACCAGCAACTGTCGCAAACAAGCGTATCAGTTCGGGGTAGCAAGCCACCATAACTTTAGCCCCTCGGCTGCGAAGAATCGGCGCGTAGCGAATAAACTGAATAGAATCGCCGAAGCCTTGCTCGACGTGCAGTAAAATAGTTTTTCCCTGCAAATTTGAACCATCCCAAACCGGCTGTTGAAATTGCCTCGGTTGTAGTTGCGGAGTGCGCCACCGCCACTCGTATTCAGCAAAACCGCGTTGAAAATCTCCGAACAATAGCAAAGTTAAGGCGAATTCCAGGTGGGCTGTGGCGTTGTCTGGCTGCAATTCCAAGGCTCGACTGTGACAAGAAAAAGCCTCTTGAAATTCTCCCAAATCGACCAAAGCGTGTCCGAGATTGTTAATAGCCTCCACGAAATCTGGCTTTAAGTTTAATGCTTGTCTGTAGTAGGATATTGCGGCTTTTACATTGCCTTGTTCGTGGTAAAATGCTCCTACATTGTTGTGAGCTTCGGGATTGGTGGGTTCTAGTTTTACAGCTTGCTGGTAGCAGTTGAAAGCTTCGGCGAATTTCCCCTGCTGTTGCAAAACTGTTCCCAATCCCATCAGGGAATATATCAAATTTGGATTAATTTTCAAAGCCTGGACGTAATAAGTTATAGCCTCGTTTAACTGTTTTTTTTGTTTAAATAAGTGTCCTAAATTGTGCGCTGTTTCCGGCAGGTTGGGGTCGAGTTGCAACGCTGTTTGGTAATATAAAATAGCTGCGTCTATTTCCCCTAATTGCTGTTTTACCCAGCCCAAATTATTGTAAGCGAGTGCGGAATTTGGCTGGATTTTGATGACTTGTTCGTAACTGGCAATCGCCCTTTGATATTGCCCTACATCCAGCAAAACATTAGCCTTATTTAAATGTGCTTCTACAAAATCGGGGTTTTGGGCGATCGCCTGTTCGTAAAAGTCGATCGCCTCTGCAATTTTTCCCTGCTGTCTCGCCGCTATTCCCAACAAACACAGCACGTTTGCTGATTCCGGCTGTATTTCTATTATTTGCCGGTACAATTTCTCAGCTTCTAACAAACGGCCCGCTTGGTGATGTTCCCAAGCTAATTTCAAAGAGTCTTCGGCACCCAGTTTGCAGGCAGATTTCCGATTTTTTTTTTGAGAAGCCATAGTTGTCTTGGTTGTTTGGGAGTTCGCTAACTGGTAATTGCCAAATTGTTCTAACTTGTTAACTCTTCCTTCATTCTTTCCCCTTTCTTCTTCCTTCTTCCTTCTTCCTTCTTCCGACTTCCTTCTTCCTGACATCCGTTACATCCGTCGAGCCAATCCGTTGCCGAACTTCCTTCTTCCTGACATCCGTTACATCCGTCGAGCCAATCCGTTGCCGAACTTCTACCCCAACAAACAAGCTGCAGGAAAAATTAGATATTCTAAGAAAAACAACTTCCAGATAAATTGATAAAATGCAGCAACTTCTATTTTATCGTCCAAATTAACTTTCGCGCTCCAAAACCACATCAAACCCAAAGCCGCCAAATGAGAAACTGCCAGAAACACTAAATTAGCATTAGACAATACGATCGCACCCGCCAAAGTCGCGCCCAAATAACAAACCGTCAACACCCAGCGAGATAAATTAAAGACGGCCGGCTTGCCCAACTCAATGGTAAACGTAGTAATATTATATTGCTTGTCCCCTTCCATGTCGGGGATATCTTTAAAAATGGCGATCGCAAACGTAAACACCACAACAAAAACCGTTAGCACCCAAACTTCCGCAGGAATGTCAAAAGACACACTCTCCAAACTCCAGCCAGAAAAAGCGCTTTTCGCCCTTCCCAAACCCAACACCCAATTAAAGTGCAAAAATAACCCTAAATTTACGATCGCGCCCCGCACCGTAAAAATGCACAGCGCCGCCCAGAAAGGAAACCGCTTCAGGCGAATTGGGGGCAGAGAATAAGCAGTCCCAATCGCCAAACTAACGCCAACGGTAGCCAGCAAAAACGGGCCTTGTAAAACAGCAGTCAAAATTGCTATAATTCCCGTTACAATTACAATTAATTCCCCGGTTTTCCGAGAAAACACTCCAGAGGCGATCGGCAAATACGGCTTATTTATTTTATCAATTTCAACATCTTCTAACTGGTTCAATCCCACAATATAAATATTGCCGCAAATGCAAGCCACCCAGGCAAAAGCTAGGGGCCCAAATACAGGATTCACAAACAGCCGCGCGCTTTGGGCGATCGCGTACAAAGCCAATACACTCAAGCTAGTACCCACAATTGTGTGAGGCCGAGAAAACTCCCAAAATGCCCTCAGCCAGCTTTGCGGAGCCGAGCCATTTTTATCAATCCAAGACTTCCCAATCGAATCATTGCCCATAAATCTCACACCCGCACCACACAAATAATATTCTCTAGGGTGTGCAATGCACACCTTACTCATCAACTCAACACTCAAAACTTCTGTGATATATGTCTGCTATTTTACAGCACAAATCATCCCAAAACGAATCAACCCGCTCTGATATCCACGGCTCATCAATCCGAGAGCAAGTGCTGCTTGAATAGTCGTCCAACCGCTCGTGAGCAAACCCCAAATAGCACTCGGAGTCAAAGCAGAATCGATCACCACATCCCAAAAAGGAGCAACAGCTTTTGACCAATCAGCGGTGCGAATACTTGTCAAAGGTAAACTGCGGACAATTTCCTCGTATTCCGGCAAAGAAATCACATAAGGCAAAGCATAAACTCGGTAAATTTCTGCCAATTGCTTTCTCTCTTCATCAGTTAATTCTCCCGCCGTTTCTCCCAGCGGGCGGTGACACCAAGTTGCCAAAATCAAAGTTCCTCCCGGCTTGAGAACGCGGCAGCATTCCTGCAAAAACTTAATTTTGTCGGGCATATGTTCGCCACTTTCGAGGGACCAAACCAAGTCGAAGGACTCGTCCGGGAAAGGCATATTCAAAGCATCGGCCACCAAAAAATTCACATTGCTTTCTAGGCCAGCAATTTTAGCGCGTTCGGTCGCTCTGTTGGCCTGTACCGGACTCAGAGTAATCCCGGTCGCTGTAACCCTAGCGCCCGTTTTATTTGGTGCGGGCGATCGGCTATAATTTTGATCCGCCTCGCCATCCAACTTTAAATTATTTTGAGGGAGAGAACTAAACTTTTCGGTCAAATACAGCGTGCTGCCGCCGATCCCGCAACCGACATCGAGAATGCGGTAAGATTCACACAGCGTCTTGTCTGACGGTACTCCAGCCCAAGCCAGCAGTTCTTCTATCAAATCTATCTGAGCCTGTCGGCGCTCTTTTTTCAAATTGCCATCCGGGCCGTAGTAACCGTGGTGCATATGTTCGCCCCACACCTGCTCCCACAAACCGCTAGAAGCGTCGTAAAGTTGCTGAATTTGCTGGTAAAGTGTTGATGTCATCGCCGAATCGCAAGTTATTAAAGGAATTCTACCGTTATTTTCCCGCTGTTGTCATAGAATTTGGCGATTGAGTTCGATCGGTCTCCGGCCTTAGCCAGACGGAGATGTCCTTATTTCAAGCCCGACTATCTATTTGTGGGTTCCCTCTCAAACCTCAAATCTCAACTCGATTTGTGGGTTCCCTCTCAAACCTCAAATCTCAACTCGATTTGTGGGTTCCCTCTCCAATCTAAAATCTAAAATCTAAAATCTAAAATCGAATGACTGTCTCGCGAACCATTGCTTTGGGCTTTCTCGCTGTCATCCTCACAGGTGCTCTATTACTGATGATGCCCTTTTCCACAATTGATGGAACTTGGAGCGATCCAATAACAGCACTGTTTACCTCTACTTCCTCTGTCTGCGTCACGGGCTTGTCGGTTGTGGATGTCGGAAAATATTACTCTTTTTGGGGGCAACTGTGCCTAGTTTTACTGGTGCAAATAGGAGGCTTGGGCTACATGACAGCCACGACTTTCTTACTGCTGTTATTAGGCCGCCGCTTTGGCTTGAAAGACAAAGTTGCCCTGCAACAATCTCTCGACAAATCCGGGCTAGCCGGCGTAGTACAACTCGTGCAGTCAATTCTAGCAACAACGCTTTTGTTTGAATTAACAGGAGTGTTTTTGCTGATGACGGTTTTCGTCCCCCAATACGGATTTAAAGAGGGTGTGTGGTCGGCTATATTTCACAGCGTTAATTCCTTTAACAACGCCGGTTTTAGCATCTATTCAGATAATTTGATTGGCTACATCACTTCGCCTATGGTTAACTTCACAGTCAGTGGTTTAATCATATTTGGAGGAATTGGCTATCAAGTAATTATGGAAATGTACCTGTGGCTGCGCGATCGCTTCAACAAAAGCCCTATCTGCACAGTTTTTTCCCTGAACTTCAAAGTTGTTACTACTACAACGGCTGTCCTTTTAATTTTAGGAACGCTAGCCTTTTTGGTGCTCGAATACGACAACCCAAACACTTTCGGCTCTCTAACTTTTCCTCAAAAGCTGATGGCAGCTTGGTTTCAATCTGTTACTCCCCGCACGGCGGGGTTCAATACAATTAGCATTGGCCAAATGACCGAAGCCTCGCTATTTCTGACCATCGCGCTGATGTTTATCGGCGCCAGTCCTGGCAGCACCGGCGGCGGAATCAAAACCACAACTTTTAGGCTATTGTTTTGCTGTACCACAGCAGTTATCGAAGGCCAGGAAGATGTGGAGTGCTATCAGCGTCAAATCCCGCCACCGATGATTCTGAAAACCATTAGCGTAGTCTTCGGTTCCCTGTTGGTCGCGTTCACATCTGCAATTTTAATCGAGCTGACCAATCCCCAAGTAGAATTTATCGCAGCGCTGTATGAAGCCGTTTCAGCTTTTGCCACGGTCGGTCTTTCCACTGGGATTACACCCACGCTTTCAGCGATCGGTAAGTTGATTTTGATTGCTACAATGTACATAGGTCGGGTTGGGGTGCTGCTGCTGGTGAGTGCTGCATTCGGCGACCCAAAACCCAGGTCTTTTAAGTATGCTGAGGAAAGTTTGTTAGTCGGATAAAAAAATCCTGCCTACTTGCTGATAATCTAGACAATGGGTGACAACCCAAATCAACTTTTACTACTTACCTAAAAACCAAAAGGAGGCGGCGCTGTGTCTGCTAAAATTTAAACAGCAAGACGCTCAGCGCTGGATATTGAGTGAACCTGTCATCTTTGAATTTTTTTCGCACTTTGCGGGCAGACAACAAGCAGTTTGCAGTTATTGGTTTGGGACGCTTCGGCAAAGCTGTGTGTTCTACTCTGCACGGTTTGGGTTACGAAGTCCTGGGAGTTGACACCGATGAAAAAAAAGTAACTCAAGCTTTGACCGATCGTATTGCTGCTCACGTTGTGCAGTTAGATTCTACTGAGCCTAGCGCTCTTGCGGAAGCGGGTATATTTGAATTTGACACAGTGATTGTTGCGATCGGCAATTACCTAGCAGAAAGCATTACCACCACCCTAAATCTTAAGGAAGGCGGGGTAAGTCACGTAATAGCCAAAGCTTCTTCGGAAACTCACTTAAAACTGTTGAAAAAAGTCGGGGCAGATCATGTTGTTTTTCCAGAACGAGAAATGGGCTGCTCTGTGGCCCGCCTTCTTACAAAACCCAGCATTTTAGAACGCTTTGACCTCGACCCAGATCACAGTATCGTTGAGTTGCTCGTTCCTGACAAGTTTGACGGTAAAACCGTCTCCGAATTAGAGCTCCGGCGCAAGTATGGTTTGAACTTGCTAGCAGTCGGGCGCGCAGACAAGTTCGAGATTAATCCGGAGCCAACCGAACGCTTGAGAAAGGGCGACGCGATGGTAGTAATTGGTTCTAATAAAGATATCAGTCGCCTGCCAATTTAACAGCTCGCCATTTTACGCACATATAGCAAAATTCCTGGACTCAGAAACCCGATTTATTGTATTCCGAGTGTCTAAGCCCTGAGCAATTCTTGCGAGATGTTTGAAAATTTCAGACTCTTACAAACCCGGTTTATCTAAGATAAACCGGGTTTCTCTGTCGATCTTGATATTCTAATTTTTAACCGAAATATCTAAATTTAATTTCACCAGTTCTGGGGTTGGTTCCGCCTTTGCGACCCCCTCGGAGAACCTAGCCAGACAAATCACGAAAATTGTTAACAACGTAGCAGCACTTGATCGCGCTCCCGCAAATCATAGGAGCGCTAGCCTTGAAAATTCAGCCCACTTTCAAGATTTTTTGCAAATAAGCTTTGCCAAAAACCACCACCGCCAAGACTAGAGCGAGTTCAACAAACCAAGGACACGCCGCCACAAACCAAATTAACGAACACACTCCAATAATTGCAGCTATGGGAGCGGGAATTCCGTCTAGCGTTCTGTTGTCAGTCCCGGCAGTCACCCACCAAGCAACCAAGCAGACCGTCAAAGGAATCAAGCAACTTGTGATCATGATTTTTACCCCATCAATGTTTTTTACATATGGCATCTGAGCATATTGTTACAATACATCAAAGATTCAGAAATGCACCATCAATTGCGATAAAATTTAAGGTTAGGTAATTCATACTCTGGGGTGATATATTTTGTAATTTTTAGCTTAGCCTCTCTCAGAAGGCATAAGTAGGTTGGCATCAGGCAGGATTGTGGGATTTTTATTTCGGCAGAAGTGCTTTTGCTTTCTACCTTGAGATGAATTGCGATGCGCCCATCTCTGCAAGTTATACTCAGGAGTGCAGTCAGTTACTGTAGAGCGTGAATCAATGCTGGGCAAATTTTTTCGCAAGCCAGAATCAGAAAACAGCGATCGCGTCCCCCCGGGTCAATACCTCGCCAACGGCTTTCCCGTGCTAACCTACGGCGATACACCCTCCGTCAGTATTGAGAGTTGGGAATTTAAAGTCTGGGGATTGGCAAAACCAAAAACCTTCACTTGGTCGGACTTCCAGGCCATGCCCCAAAGTAACTTTACTGCGGATTTTCACTGCGTCACCCGGTGGTCAAAACTCGACGTGCAGTGGACGGGAGTCAAAGTCACAGATTTTATGAACTACATAGAATTCGATCCGAAAGCTCTGCACGTCCTGGAACACTGCTACGGCGGCTACACTACCAACATTGCGATCGCCGACTTCCTCCGAGAAGAAAACTTTTTCGCCCACACCGTCTTCGGCGAACCTCTATCGGCCGACCACGGTGGCCCAATGCGGCTCGTAGTTCCCCACTTGTACGCTTGGAAAAGCGCTAAATGGATTAACGGCCTGGAGTTTACAGAAACCCAAGAACTGGGTTTTTGGGAACGTAACGGCTACCACCAGCGGGGCGAACCTTGGGCAGAGGAACGCTACAGCGGTCTGTTTTGAGGCGGGCGATCAGGAGCAAGGACGGGGCCAGACCTTCTCTATACAATCTTTGTTGAGGGCCAATCCGGTCTTTTACCGCTTAACTCTGCAGAAATTGCATCTCCTCGATCGCATCTTTGGGATATCTCACGCCACGGTATCTATTTAATTCAACCAAAATACGTAGACCCAACGATCGCATTTTGTAGGTAATTTACCCGATAGATAAACTACTTTAACTGCCCTACACAAGCCCCAAAAAACAAATATTGCCAGTTTCTGGCTAATAGAAAACTTCTGGAACTGTCAGTACCCACGAATATTACCGTATTTATACTTAAGTGTTTGCTATTGAGGATTGAGACTTGAGAATATAATAAAAAATTAGCATAAGCCCCATCCCAAGCACTTTGGGTGCCCCGCGCTCCCATGCCCGCGACAGCAAGGTTTCAAGCCACAATATTTATAATTATTTAGTGGGTATTATGAGGGAGCGATCGCCCGTATGCAGATGCGATCGACACCATTTATGAAGGATATGTAAAGGCTTGATAAAGAATATGTCAAACTTTACCTAAAGTCCCCCAAATACAAACAAAGTATCGCATAATGAAAATATTAAGACCACCGCACAAAAGGAACAGGTAATGAATACCAAACTCTTATCCGCCCTAACAGCTACCGCCGCCGCCACAGCTCTGTTTGGCGCCGGAGCTCCAGCTCAAGCCTTCTCCTTTGGTACCAACGGCATCACATTCAGCCAAGATACAAGCGTGAAGTTTAACTTCAAAGAATCTCACGGTGGGTATACTTCCTCTTTGGGAATCTACAGCGTGAAGGACTCGGCGCGCACTCTAGTTAGCACCCTGTTTTCGGAAACTAAATCCTCAGACGACGACTGGGAGAACGAATGGAAAGGAACTCTCGGCAATACAGTCTTGGGTTCTGGATCGACAGTATTCACATTCCTGGCTAATCAAATTTATACTTTGGGACTCAACAGCGGCACCAACGGCAGTGTCTACTCGACCTCAGCTTTCAACAGCAAGGGCAGCCAGCAAGCCGTGTTTGGCGCGCAATCGCAACTGTGGAACGCGCTCGACAAAGAAACCACGAACGCCTTCAAAGCAGCCGGAGAATACACAAACGGATTCGATTCTCTGTTTAACGGAGGCACGCTAATTGGCTTCGACGATCGCGGTGGCGGGAACGACTCAGACTTCCAAGATTTCACAGTGAGCGCAGAAGCAGTTCCCGAACCGATGACAATGACTGGTTTGGCTCTCGGTTTGGGTGGCTTGGTTGCAGCCCGCCGTCGCCGCGCTAGCAAGACTACTTCATGATATTTTTCAACGGCGACAATTTCCTCAATTACGTTTGACAAAATAAAATTCAATTAGGAGGCGCGCTAATCAGAAATGGGCTCGCCTTTTGCTTGATTTTAAAAGTCAGAAGGGAGAAGTCATATCAATTCTGGTTGCACTCTTCATGATTGTTGACTGTCGACTGTTGACTCGGGGTCGCCAAACTGAATGATGGTTGAGTGTTGGATGTTGACTCGATTTTACGCGCGACGATGAAGCGCGGATTTGATATCAGAGGGAAGTTCGGCCACGCAGCAGCGTACGAGATTGAACGGATTTAACGCATGGGTGTGGAGGGCAAAAGTTAAGAGTGAAGAAGGCCGACCGGAAAAACAGGATTTTTCCGACTCTCCGACTATCCCACTCTCGCCCTCTCCCACTGTCTCCCTCTCCCAATTCAAAATTCAAAACTCACTTACGGTAAAGTGTTCGATTGTCCAAAGTCACCGAGCCCAGTTGAAGAATTTGGCTTTGCATAATAGCGAGATGATTTTGATTGTTTTGTGGGATGGGCCCATGAGCCCGAAGGTGCGTATTTTCACAGCAGGTGGGACGCCTAACCCCTACTCCCCACAAGAATCATCCTCAAATTGTGCAACGCCCCGAATTTGGTCAGCCCGGACGCACGCTACTTTAATCGCCACCACAACCAGGTCTTTTGTCCGTCGCACCTGTGCTTGTTCATGCAGCGTCCAATAGCGGAGAATAAGATCGAAGGAAGCTTAGTTAATGCCTGAACTATCAACTTCTCAAGTTGTTTGGGACAAAACGCCTTCGACGGAAATAGGTTTAACCAAGGTTTCAATTGCTCAGGAAGGTCGGTATCGTAGGCTAAAATTAAACGCAGGTTGGTTCGCCTGTGTGGAATTGTTGTTAGTATCCGCACTGAATTGGTAAATACGCTCGCCTTCGGCACGATAACTTGCTCTCCCAAATCACTAATAAGTTGAGTTGAACGCAGCAAAATCTTTTCAAGATTACCTTCAAAGCCTTCTACAATTATCCGATCGCCCAATTGAAACGGTTCGTGCAACAGCAAGAATATTTCCGCTAAAAAGTATTTGAAGATGTCTTGGAATAGGAAACTAATCCCTACTGAACCAAGTCCTAACCAACTGATGATATCTGCAGGTCGCCAAGCTGGGAACGCAATCACGCAGGCGATCAAACTGCCAGCAGCCCAAGTGAGAGTGTCAAATAATTAAAGAATGCCACGCTGACACAAAAGATTGAGATCCATCGCCGGACAGGAATATTGGACTCTCACTGTGCGGGTGACTCCATCGACTCCTTCGCTAATCATTAAAACACAATCAAAATTTAAGATTAGCAGCGCCGACCCCGATCGAGTAAAATCACAGCACTTGCCCGCCGATGACTTAATCTGCTAAAACTAACAAAGTTTGATGATTTCTGAGAAATAACATACATGGTTGCTACATCCGTCAAGATTAAACACGAAGTCAAAGACTTGTCCCTCGCCCCCTTGGGAAAGCAACGCATCGAGTGGGCCGGCCGGGAAATGCCCGTTTTGCGGCAAATTCAAGAACGCTTCGCTAAAGAAAAGCCTTTCGCTGGCATTCGCTTGGCTGCTTGCTGCCACGTAACCACAGAAACCGCTCATTTGGCGATCGCCATCAAACTCGGCGGTGGCGACGCCGTACTGATCGCCAGCAACCCCTTGAGCACTCAAGATGACGTAGCGGCTTGCTTAGTTGAAGACTACGGCATTTCCGTATTCGCCCTCAAAGGAGAAGACGCGGCTACCTACGAACGTCACGTCTACACAGCCCTAGACCACCGCCCCAATATTATCATCGACGACGGCAGCGACGTGGTAGCCGCACTGATCCAGCACCGCCCGGACCAAATTTCCGACTTAATTGGAACTACCGAAGAAACTACCACAGGCATCGTGCGCCTGCGGGCCATGTTGAAAGACGGCGTGCTGACTTTCCCGGCAATGAACGTCAACGACGCCGACACCAAGCACTTCTTTGACAACCGCTACGGCACCGGTCAATCTACCCTAGACGGCATTATCCGCGCTACGAATATTTTGTTAGCAGGTAAAAATATTGTGGTTGCAGGTTACGGTTGGTGCGGCAAAGGCACGGCACTGCGCGCCCGCGGTATGGGTGCTAACGTAATTGTCACCGAAATCGATCCGATTCGGGCGATCGAAGCAGTGATGGACGGTTTCCGCGTCATGCCGATGGACGAAGCAGCAACAGTCGGAGATATATTCATTACCGTTACCGGCAACAAACACGTCATTCGTGCCGAACATTTCGAGACAATGAAAGACGGCGCAATTGTTTGCAATTCCGGTCACTTCGACATTGAAATTGACCTCAAATCCCTCGGCGCAAAAAGCACCGACGTGAAAACAGTCCGGTCTTTCACTCAAGAATATCACCTCAATAATGGCAAATCGATTATTGTGTTGGGCGAAGGTCGTTTGATCAACTTGGCAGCCGCCGAAGGACACCCCAGCGCCGTGATGGATATGAGCTTTGCTAACCAAGCTTTAGCCTGCGAATATCTAGTTACGAACAAAGGCAAACTAGAGCCTGGTATTCACTCAATTCCCGTGGAAGTTGACAAAGAAATTGCCCGTCTCAAATTGGAAGCAATGGGTATTCACATTGATACCTTGACTGCCGAACAAATTGAGTACACAAACTCTTGGACTTCGGGGACTTAATCATCGTTTATCGTTCCCAGGCTCTTCCTGGGAATGAATGCAGCAAGGCTCTGCCTCCCGTATTCGGAGTCGAGGCAGAGCCTCGCTTATATGCGTTAATAGGCTCTGCCTTTAATGAGCAAAAACGAGCAAAAATACAAGCAACAAAAGCAACAAGAAGATTACAAACTACATATTACCTAGTGAATCAAAATGGTTGAATGGATAACTAACACAATGCAGTCGATGGGCTATCTGGGAATAGGGCTGTTGATGTTTTTAGAAAATCTTTTTCCGCCCATACCCTCAGAATTGATTATGCCGCTGGCAGGATTCACGGCATCAAAGGGTGATGATATGCAGTTAGCACCGGCGATCGCAGCAGGAGTAATTGGTACAATTCTGGGCGCGCTTCCCTGGTACTATGCGGGTAAACTATTGAGCGAAGAACGCTTGAGGAATTTAGCCGACAAATACGGCAAGTGGATCACAGTATCGGGCGCCGATATTGACAAAGCAAATAGATGGTTTAACAGACACGGCAACAAAGCCGTGTTTTTGTGTCGCCTCGTACCGGGAGTTCGCACCCTGATTTCCCTGCCCGCTGGCATCAATAATATGCCTTTAATTCCTTTTTTACTCTACTCAACAGGTGGCACTCTTTTGTGGGTAAGTTTCCTGACTTTTGCAGGATATAAACTAGGGGAAAATTATACACTTGTAGATGATTATCTGGGCCCTGTTTCCAAAATAGTTGTGGTGATTATTGTCATTTGGTTTATATTGTGGGTTGTCAAAAAGAATATGCAGAAGGAAAAATCTCGCAAATAAATGCAAAATTTGTGAAAATAATCTGCGTTTATTTGCGTTCATCAGCGGCTACAATCACCATTTTGACCCGCCCAAAAACCCATACAACTTTCTGACAGGAGTCGTGATCCGCCCAAAATTTTAGAATAAGGTTCAACCTCCCAGATTCATCGGGGGAGTAAATCTAAAAATCTCAAATCTCAAATCTCAAATCCACTGACCTGTTTCCAGCATCTTCCCAACCGTAGCGCTGAAAGATAGAGAGGGAGATTTGATAGAAACTTCTGCTATCTTTGCTACTTTTTTAAATTAGCTTTTAAACGGGTAATCGCCCAAAAGTCACAGTGACGGGCTGCCGAGCGCCCAAAAATCCCACTTAAATTTATACAAATATTTAGGATTGGTTGAGGTTTAGGCAGACAATCGTGGCAAAATAGGGAACATTCCTATCCGCGCTGTTAAGATATGTACGAAAAGATTGTAGCCCCAACAACAGGTTCTAAAATTACTTTCAAAGACGGTTCGCCGATCGTCCCCAATGACCCGATTATTCCCTTCATTCGCGGCGACGGTACCGGCGTTGACTTGTGGCCTGCATCCCAGAAAGTGATGGATGCTGCGGTAGAAAAGGCTTACGGTGGCGATCGAAAAATCAACTGGTTTAAAATCTATGTAGGCGACGAAGCCTGCGATGTCTACGGTACTTACCAATATCTGCCCCAGGATTCCTTAAACGCCATCAAAGAATACGGAGTCGCCATCAAAGGGCCACTGACAACCCCAATCGGGGGTGGCATTCGATCGCTAAACGTAGCTTTACGGCAAATCTTCGACCTTTACGCCTGCGTGCGACCCTGCAAATATTATGCTGGAACACCATCGCTACACAAAACTCCTGAACTCCTAGATGTAATTATTTACCGGGAAAATACAGAAGATATTTACCTCGGAATTGAATGGGCTAAAGGCAGCGAAATCGGCAAAAAATTGATTGAATTCCTCAATAATGAGTTAATTCCCGCAACACCAGAACATGGCAAAAAACAAATTCGCCTCGATTCAGGAATCGGAATTAAACCCATTAGCAAAACAGGTTCTCAGCGTTTAGTGCGGCGCGCCATTACTCACGCTTTACGGTTGCCAAAAGATAAGCAGCAAGTAACTTTGGTGCACAAAGGCAACATCATGAAATATACTGAAGGAGCTTTCCGAGATTGGGGTTATGAATTAGCAACCACCGAATTTCGCGAACAGTGCGTAACTGAAAGAGAGTCTTGGATTCTGGGCAACAAAGAAAAAAATCCCGACATTAGCTTAGAAGATAATGCTCGCCAAATAGACCCCGGATACGATGCTTTGACCCCTGAAAAACAAGCCAAAATTCGTCAAGAAGTAGCCGACGTTCTGTTTGCAATTTGGGACAGTCACGGCAGTGGTCAGTGGAAAGAAAAAATTATGGTCAACGACCGAATTGCTGACAGTATTTTCCAACAAATTCAAACACGACCGGCCGAGTATTCGATTTTGGCGACAATGAATCTGAACGGGGATTATTTATCCGATGCGGCCGCTGCCATTGTGGGTGGATTGGGTATGGGCCCTGGTGCGAATATTGGTGATGAATGTGCAGTTTTTGAGGCTACTCACGGCACTGCACCGAAACACGCTGGTTTGGATAAAGTCAATCCCGGTTCCCTGATTTTGTCCGGGGTGATGATGTTAGAATACATGGGATGGCAGGAAGCAGCAGACTTGATTAAGAAGGGTTTGGGAGCGGCAATTTCTAACGGTGAAGTTACTTACGATTTGGCGAGGTTGATGGAGCCGCCGGTGCCTGAGTTGAAGTGTTCGGAGTTTGCGGAGGCGATTATTAAGCATTTCGCGGATTGAGTTCCTCGGTGCGCCAACAATTGAGTGCTGGAAGCAGGTCAGAAAATCATTCCCCTCCTGAATCAGCAGTAGCTTTAAAACAACACCGCGATCTTCTATGTATTGGTACACTTGCCAAGATAGGGAGAGCGGTGTTATAAAGTTCTTGAGTCCCAGAGCAATTATCACTCATTCGCGAACAATTAGTTAGGGTAGGGAAGTAAGGAGGCAACCCCAGGGAATTTCTCCTAAACCTATATCCCGAATTATGACAACTTGTACAGATACTGGAGTTTTTATGGAAAATAAAGAGAAAACTGATACGATGCGGGTTTTGATTCTGGCGGATGTTTGCAATCCTGAGTGGCCTTCTTTACCGGTAGTTGGATATAAATTTGCGCGGGCGATAAGCAATTATGTTAATGCTACGGTTGTTACCCAAATTAGGAATAAACCAAATATTGATAAAGTCGGGATGGGTAACGCTAAAGTAGTTTATATAGATACAGAAAATGTTGCTGCTCCCATTCAAAATCTAGCTAATTTACTAACCGGTGGCTCAGAAAAATCCTGGACTATTAGGACAGCGCTGGGTTATTTCAGCTATCTCGCCTTTGAGTGGGAAGTATGGCAGCGCTACAAGCAAGAGTTGCAACGCGGGGATTTCGATGTCGTTCACCGGATTACCCCGATGTCGCCCACGCAGCCAAGTCCTATGGCAGCTTGGAGTCCTATTCCTTTTTTACTAGGGCCTCTCAACGGCGGGCTGCCTTGGCCGAAAGCTTTCACAACAGAGTTGAAGCGGGAACGGGAGTGGTTGAGCTATGTGCGAAATGCTTACAGGTTAATGCCTTTTTACCGCTCTACTTATGAACGTTCAGCAGGAATTCTGGCGGCATTCGATCACACGATCGTAGATTTGCCAGCCTCAGCGAGATCGAAGACAATTAATTATGCCGAAGTTGGCATCGATCCCGAATTGTTTAAGCTGCCCGAACGCTCTAGCAGCGAACAAGTGACTGTACTATTTGCCGGGAGGCTAGTTCCCTATAAATTGCCAGAAGTTGTTATTCGCGCTTTTGCTAACAGTTCGATTTTGCAGCAGCATAAATTAGCGATCGTTGGCGACGGACCCGAACGTCCTAGACTAGAACAATTAATCGCAGAACAAAATTTAGGCAACTGCGTTAAACTTTTAGGTCAAAAAACCCAACCTGAAGTGGGAGAATTGATGCGCCAAGCTGAGATTTTTGCTTTTCCCTCGATTCGCGAACTGGGGGCTGGCGTTGTAGTTGAGGCAATGGCCTGCGGTATGGCTTGTGTTGTAGTTGACTACGGCGGACCAGGTGCGCTGGTAGAGCCCGATCGGGGGATTAAAGTTCCTATGGGTAATTTTGACACACTGGTAAAAAATTTTACCGCAGAACTCGAACAGCTTGTCGCCGATCGCGCTCGTGTTGCACGCATGGGCATTGCAGCCCACAATTATGCCATGAATCACTATTCCTGGGATGTTAAAGCTCAGCAGATGCTGCAAGTTTATCAATGGTTAGCAAGTCATGGCAGTGTCAAACCGGATTTTGAGCAACAGTCAAATACCTTGTGACCGCTCGTCAAGTTTAATTCTCAGTTAGGACTTACGCCAACTGCCATGCCACGCTCAACGGCGGGACGCTTCTGCACTGTTTCTACCCAACGTTTGAGGTGGGGGTGGTTGTCGAGGGTTAATCCTTGAAATTCGTAAATAGCAACCCACGGATAGGTAGCAATGTCGGCGATCGAATAGTCGCCGCAAATGTATTCGTATTTTGCTAGTTGAGTGTCTAATACTCCGTAGAGGCGCAAGGTTTCTTTTTCGTAACGCCCAATCGCATAGGGAATTTGTTCGGGTGCAAAGCGTTTGAAGTGGTTTAGCTGACCAAACATCGGGCCGACGCTGGCCATTTGAAACATCAGCCACTGCATTACTTGAAAGTATTTTTGTTTGTCGGTGGGCAGAAATCTGCCGCTTTTTTCGGCAAGATAGAGCAGAATAGCGCCGGACTCGAAGACGGTGATGCCGTTATCTCGATCGACTATCGCCGGAATTTTGCTGTTGGGGTTGATGGCGATGAACTCTGGGCTAAACTGGTCGTTTTTTGTGATGTCGATGACGTGCACGTTGTAGGGTAAACCTATTTCTTCGAGCATGATCGAGACTTTGCGACCGTTCGGGGTGGTAAAAGTGTAGAGGTCAATCATAGTTGTGATGTTAAGTTGAAAGTTTGCAAGGCAGGAAATAACATGATATACTATCACAATTTGGATGAAAATTCTGATAGTATATCTATTGTGTTAAAATTATATTCTAATAATAGAAGAATAACGATCGCTCGAAATGGACATTATTGAAATTCTCAAAGACGATTATCAAAGATTTCCCGAGAATCAGACTTACAGCATCTATGCAAAAGATGTTTATTTTGAAGATCCGGTGAACCGATTTACAGGAGTTGAGCGCTACCGCAAAATGATCGGGTTTATAGGGACTTTTTTTCAGGATGTAAATCTCGATTTGTACGGGATTTCTCAGTCGGGAGATACTATAGACACTCGCTGGACTCTGAGCTGGATAGCACCGCTACCTTGGAAACCGAAAATGGCGATCGCCGGTAGGAGCGAACTGAAAGTCAACAGCGACGGTTTAATTGTTTCTCACATCGATTACTGGGACTGTTCGCGGTTGGATGTTCTCAAACAGCTTGTATTTCCTCGGAAAAGTAATGTTTGAGAATTTTTCTTAGGTTTTTTAGCAATAAAAAATATTGTTTTAAGAGCGATATCCTTTTTTTAACCGCAGATGTTAGCAGATAAACACAGATGAACGCTGATGGATTTTTATTTGTTGCAATTGATATCTGAGATAAGTAATTTTAACTGATCTTGACATTGCACCAATTTCCTGGATCACGGGAAAGGTGCTGGGTTCAGCGGTGGGCGATCGCCCAAATTAATTCCCCCACAAAATTAATTTTTGTTACATAACGTTACAATATAGGAGTAAATTACTTTCAGGCGAGCTAAACAATCAATGCGCTTAATATTAATGACTGGAAAAGGCGGCGTCGGCAAAACCTCCGTAGCCGCTGCGACGGGGCTGCGATGTGCCGAATTGGGATACAAAACCCTAGTGCTGAGTACAGATCCCGCTCACTCCTTAGCCGACAGCTTTGACATGGAACTGGGACACGATTCGCGGCTGGTGAAACCGAATTTGTGGGGAGCAGAATTAGACGCTCTCAGGGAATTAGAAGGCAATTGGGGAGCAGTTAAGCGCTACATTACTCAAGTCTTGCGAGCGCAGGGACTCGAAGGGGTGCAAGCTGAAGAATTAGCCATCTTGCCCGGAATGGATGAAATCTTCGGTTTAGTGCGGATGAAGCGGCATTACGACGAAGGCGAATTTGATGTTTTAATTATCGATTCTGCTCCGACTGGCACAGCATTGAGACTGCTAAGTTTGCCGGAAGTTGGCGGCTGGTACATGAGAAAATTTTACAAGCCGCTGCAAGGCATATCAGCCGCCCTTAGACCTTTAGTTGAACCTATTTTTAGACCAATTGCGGGTTTTTCTTTACCTGACAAAGAGGTGATGGATGCACCTTACGAATTTTACGAACAAATCGAAGCTTTGGAAAAAGTTTTAACTGACAATACTGTGACTTCGGTAAGGTTAGTTACCAATCCCGAAAAAATGGTAATTAAAGAGTCTCTGCGCGCTCATGCCTATTTGAGTTTGTACAATGTAGCCACAGATTTAGTAGTGGCTAACCGGATTATTCCAGCCGAAGTAACTGACCCATTTTTTAAACGGTGGAAAGAAAGCCAGGAGCAGTACCGTCAGGAAATTCACTCAGATTTCATGCCCCTGCCAGTTAAGGAAGTGCCACTTTATTCTGAAGAAATGTGCGGTTTGGCAGCTTTGGAACGGTTGAAAGAAACCCTTTACAAAGACGAAGATCCCAGTCAAGTTTATTACAAAGAAAATACGATTAAGATTGTGCAGGAAAACAATCAATATAGTCTTGAGCTGTATTTGCCCGGAATTGCTAAGGATCAGATCCAGTTGAGCAAAACGGGAGATGAGTTGAATGTTCGGATTGGGAATCACCGCCGTAATTTGGTGTTACCGCAAGCTTTAGCGGCGCTGCAACCTTCAGGGGCGAAGATGGAGGATGATTATTTGAAAATTAAGTTTGCTTAACCAGACTTACGCACAATCAACCTAAACAACCCGGTTTCTAGGAAAAATCGTGGATAATCCCTTGAGATATTCACGCAGAAACCGGATTTTTTGCCTGCGTGCAGGTACAGGGTAAACGCATCTAAATTAATTTGACAAAAAGGTGGATTTGTGCATTACTAAATAACTAAAAAAAATTTCTTAAAATTTTTAACTTTAACCCCATTTAAGCAGATTAAATCAAAACTTTAAGAATTTCTAAAGTTTTTAAAGCCGGATAAATTTCACAAGAGATGGGTATTATATCGATTCCGGTTGCACCGTCCGTAATTGTTGACTGTTGACTGTTGACTGTGAGTCAAAAAAATGAAAATTGCGCGAATTATTTGTTGGCCTCGGGATTCGACTTTACGCCCGACGAATGAAGCAAGGATTTGATATCATTCCGGCGCAGCCGGATTTGATATTACATGGGTCTTGCCAAAACTCGTCTACAACATATTGTGACTGCTGCCGCTATGAATATTTCAAGAATGTGGGCGTTTTGGCGTAACATTCCGATTGGCTTGACCCGTGTCTCTAGTTTTTTTGCTCTTTTTCCCTCTGGCTCATCAGAGTTTTTTTTCCCTGATTATGGGATGTTTGGCTTCACCCTTTTTTAATTCGCCAACAGTCTCTTTCCATCGCCGATTTCTATCTTAACTTTTTGAGTTTCTTCAAGTGCGATCGCCTCAAATTTTCCACCAACCGCCGCAACTGGTTCAAATTACCCGCTTCCCCGCCATACTTCCACCGCACGTAAGCTTGTGAAACTTCATCAATCACCTCAGCTTCATCAGTTGCATGATTGCCGCGCATAGCCTCAGCATACTCCAAAGGCGTTTGAGCTTTCTGCTTGGCAAATCCCCTACTCGCCAAATCCTTCAGCATTTCCTGATAAACCCCCTCCACCGGCGGCAACTTCGCCAGCCAGCGGCGGTGGCGCCACTTGCGCCACACTTGCCAAATTAACCAGCCAATAAAGCCAAAGGCGATCGCAGCAATCAAGCCAGTAAATAACCCCACCCAACCCTTAGCAAACTGTCCCAGAAACCAGCCCACAATCAAAGTTATCCAGCCAATTACAAAACCTATAACTGAATCCAGCCCGCTTCTGAGAGGAGTCGGTAGCCAACCCGCGATCCACTTCCAAAACGATTCGATCGCACTAAAAGTCTGGTTGTCTTCTACCGAAGCCGGAATCAGCGGATAACCGGGAATAGGATTAAAACCAAACCAGCCATTATTGGGAAAATATACCTCCGTCATCAAGAAAGCATCGGTATTTTTCACAACATAGTAACCAGTAAACGGGTTAAATTCCCCCGTATCGAAACCCCCCGCCAGTCGCGCCGGAATCCCGATCGACCTCAGCATAATTGTCAGTACCGTCGAAAAGTGGTCGGGATATCCACCTGTAAGTTTTTTGCCGTCCTGGGTGTTTTTATAGCCAAACAGAAAAGCCTCGACTAAATCTTCACCTTCTTCTAAGTAAGGCAAAGCTTTTTCTATTTTGTAATTCGGATTTTGCTTTAAATATTGAGCCAAATACAAAGCTTTTTCGTAAGGAGAATCGATCGGTCTGTCCGACTGAGATACTCTAGTTCTGGCCGCCAATATTTCTTCTGTTTTTTCTCGCACCTTCTGGGCAATTTCCGGCGGCACATCCAAATAGAAGTTGCGAATATTTTTCGGGTAATTAGTACCAGTTTTCCCCAACACAGAGCGATCGCGAAAAGGCACATTAGAAATAACTGTATAAGTCACACCCTCTCCCAATTCCGCAGGCGCTCGCAAACCCCCCTCCGCATCAATCGCCGCCTCTGGACTCGGAAAATAAAGCTCCTTCGGCTTGTTTAAAGCCGGAATCAAATTCGGCAATGGAGCAACAATAGTATAACTTTGAATCACCTCTTGAGTCCGAGGCGCATTGGGAAAAGGATTCAGATAAAATTGATAAGACCACCTAGGTCGAGTCAGCTTTTGAGCTTGTTCGTTGCGAGAAATTTCCCAACCCTGACCGGTGTATTTGTCGAATCCCAACACCCGCCAAAAACCCGCAGCCTGCGATCGCACCCGCATCACCACTTCAGGTTTCATTTCCCCGCGCAAATTTTGATTGATGCGCTGGTTGAAACCGTAATAAAAAGTAGAGTCCACCTCTCCTGGCCCAGAGTCTGGGTTTCTCCCCCTTCCTCCGCCAGTTCCTTTTTGATTTCCCCCTCTGACATACCCCGGATTTAGAATGCTGCGCGAGTCAAACTCCCCCTGATATTCAATAGGAGCACTCACCGGAAAAGTCCGCAACTGATAGCCAGGGAGGCGCGGCAAAAACGCAAAAATAGTCAGCCCCAACCCGACAGTTATCAGCAGCAGCCAACCAAAATACTTTGGGGATAAAGTAGCAGCAAATAGCGACAGGCTTTCATTTTTCCCTTTACCTTGTGCTTTTTGGCCAAGGGCTTCTGGCTTCACAAATCCCAAACGCGATCGATAATCCAAAACCAAAGTCGGAAGCGCTAAAGCCAAAAACACCAACAATAGCGGCGCAAAAGTCAAGGTTTGGCTGAGAGTCGCTGCTACCCCTAACAAAATTAGCCCGATTACCATCGAATAGCCTAAATCCTTGCGGCGAGGCAAATCGAAACTGTGCAGCACTTGAAGTTGGATTAACAGTTGCGCCAAAACTAACCGCGTATCATTTAATTCTCCCACCAAGCGGCTAAAAAAAGCGAACAGCGCCACCAGCATTCCAATAGCTATGCAGAACTTAGCAGCTACATTGCGATCGCGGCGGCGGTACCAACTCCAAGTTGCTCCCACAATACTAACAGGCACAGCCCACAGGTTCAGGGGTTCTTCAGCAGCAACGTCAGTAGCCACAATTCCCACAATTACCAACAACTGAACTAGGATTCGCAGCAGTAAAGAATCCTCAATCACCGGCGGAGGCATGGCCTCAATCTGCTCCCACAGCTTACCCAAAACAGGTATATTTCGCAGGTTATCAGTTGTCATGTGCACCCATCCAAGTCAACGAGCAGTAGATTGTAGATTGTAGATTTTAGATTTTAGATTTACTCCACCGATGAATCTGGGGGCTTGAACTAAGATCTAAATTTTTTCGCTTTCCACGACCGAAGTCGAGGGATTGCATCTGTTTTTGTGTGAGGTCAAACCCGAGAGTAAAAACCTAAATTATTTACTCTAAATAGACCTTTCTAATTGCTATCTTGTCCTGTCCAAATTGGACGAATAGCAAACATCAAAGGTCTGGTCTCGAAGTTTTGGAATCGAACTTCTAGGGCATAAGTCTTGTTAGGTTGTGGGTCAAACAACTCCACACTTAAATGCCCGGAATTCGGACGATGTGCAGTTGCTTGGGCATCTCCTCCCCTGAGTTCCAAACTTCCTGCCCCCGGAAATTGGCACTCAACTCTTAAACACGGCATTGGCTGTTCTCTGTTGGGGTTCGAGAGGTATTGAGCCTCCAGAGTCAGCGCACCCAAACCAGTCAGCCACTCCCGCGAAACCGGCGGCTGATTCACAGGACAATCCAAAGTTAGAGACTCAATGATTTCCTTAGCCGCCAACAGCGACAGCACCATTTGTTGATCGGTACTGGCTGCTTCGTAATTCGGGAAATCTTCTAAATCTAGAAGTCCCCGCAAAGAACCTCGGAGCACTAAACCAGCTAATTCGTTGAGTTCCTGAGACTGGCCCGGAAATAAGCCATCTACAGCGCGAACTAACTTTGAGCCTTGCCGCAGCGACGACATTACCAGTTCCTGACAAGGTTCTAGCAGTTGAGCAAAAACCCCTTGGGCGATCGGAATTGGCAGGCGGCCCCACCTGATATTTTGTAGTTGGGGAGTCCAGAGGTGTAGGGGGGGAACCCATTGCGGGGCTACATCGTCTGGATAATCGTGGTCGTAGCTTTTGAATTCTGTTTCCCAGGGGAACAGCGGCGGGTTAGATTCAATTTCGGCTCTAAGCCTTTCTTTTAACAAGGTCTGAAAACGGTCTTGCACGGTCGGTATTTCTCCAATTGTCAGCGGTTGTGCGGGTGCATTGCTGTGCGCCCCCACTTGATAGTCCAGCGGGTCTGGTTCGTCCCATTCCCAGTATTCCACCCCGGAATTGTCGTCTGTGTCGCCCCACTCTTCTGAGCGAGGGGATGGATTGAGGTTTTCCTCATCTTCGTTAGAGGTATTCGCGATCGGCGCCTGCAATATCCAGTCTAAAAAATGGCGATCGAAAGCCTCTGCATCCCTGTTCGTTTCGTTATTCATCACTAGATGCCCCTTCTCCGGAATCTGAACGATTTCGCAATTCCCACGCAAGTTCCAGCAATTTAAACCACCGCTTCTGTACCTGGGCTACCGTGCTGCCCAGGGTTTGGGCGATCGCTGACTCTGACAGACCCTGTTGTTTCAACTTTAGCAAACGCTGTCCCTCTGGACCAATTTGCTCGCCAAAAGCCTGCCACTGAGAAGGCAGCAAACCCAAATTTCGATCTAAGTCTGCTTCCAGCCACTGGTGAACGAGTTCCCAGCGGTGCGACATGGCGAACCTGAGCAAATGGTACTTGAAGCGCTGCTGCAAATAATCTCTTTGGCGGGGAGTTATGCCCAGAAGCGACTCTATTTCATTAGTCGGCAAGTCTTGCAAGCGCAGCACGAAGTAATCGGCGCAGTCTTGTTGATTGCGCTCTTTCAAGTAACCCACTAATTCGTCAATCACGTTTTGCCGCAGAGATTCTGACTCGTCGCCTAGCGGACGAATTGCCGCCGAACCCTGTCCGGCCATCGCTTCCCGCACTGAGTGCACCGAGGTGTCATTCCAAGTTTGGTCGGAATCAGAAGCCCCTCCGTCGGCGGCTTGTTCCATATCTACGGAGGTTTCTTTGGGCTGCTGCTGGGAAAACGTTTGGGCCCGTAAAATAATTAGTTGCTGGCTGCGGTTCCGAGGTAAAGGAATGCGCCGCTTGCCGAAGCGCTCTACAAAGGCCATGTACTCTGCTAGTTCTAAGCGAGTGCGGGGACTGTAGGTAGGTGGCAGTTGGGTTTCGCGCCGGAATGCCTTTAAAGCTTCGAGATAAAATCCTTGCAAAAAATCTTTGATCAGTTCTACTCGCGCCTGATAGCTAGACTGCACCTGCGGAGGGGTGATGTAGCGATAGACGATCGCGCTGAGGGTACTGTGCAATTCTACTCGCCCGGGCCCGGAGCCTAAATTGTAATAGTGGAGGCATTGTTGCAAGCGGTGCTGAGCGAGGCTCTGGGCTGAACCTTCTATATCTCCGGAGGCTTGAATCCGCTGGCTTTCAGTGCATATCCTGTTGACTTCTGCTGCGAGTCGCCCTGCTACATCTTGGCAGTTCTGCTCAGACGCGCGAGTGGACTTTTTAAGTTCGTCTAACAGCAGTTGAAATATGGTTTCCACGCTCTGGCAGATTTCCCGCATGATGGTTTACAGCTAACAATGAAAGTAGCACAGTTAGTAAAAGTATGGATAAATCTTTCCTACCGCTACTTTACCCCGTATTCCCCACATAGGACAAACTGCAATGCCCTCTATCTCCTCCTTCGCGCAAACACAGAGGACTGGTTTTTTTATCTGTCCTGGAGGCGCCCTCCGTTAAGAACCAGGTTTAACCAGTGGCCATAACGATGGTTCAAGTGTCGGGTTTGACAAAGCCTTCATGGGGATCCAAAACGCTACACTGCCGTTGATACGTTCGGCTTAGTGCTGGGGTGGTCACAGCGGCGCAAGTCTTCCTGAAGGTGAAGCGAGCAAACAGGTTCTCTCTTTCGGTCTACTCGATGGGGCCAAGGGTTTCACGGCTGTATTTGATCTGGGTCTTCCGCCACTTTTGCCATAAAGTTTAGACGGCGATCGCGCGTCTGTTTGTTGGTAGCATCCTGGAACGTCGATTTAACGGTTTGACTCAATATCATTTCTAGCATCCCAATCACAGAGGTCAGCACCGCTCATGTCAGAAAATCTGTTTCCTAGCTTTCTAGGATAAATGCGGTTATATTTAATTGCAAATCTCTTATGCCGTCATTGAAAGCAGCCCGCACAATTAAGTGTGTGGGAGGTTGGTTAATTTCGGCATAAATTCCTTATAAATTCCTTAATTTTTACTGGCAATCAGAATGCAGCCTTTTTCTATAGGGGGATTGAGCGGGGGTTCACCTGCGGGCAATTGCTGTGTTCGCCAATCATTCGCCAATCAAAGGTGCTCCGGAACAATAAGTTTCATTGCATCTATCTAAGGGTATCAATATTGCAATCACTTTAACCTGAAAAGCAGATATTTTACTAAAGTGCGATCGTCTTCGATCGTCCTCTGGGTTGATGTAAGTGGCAGGCGAAATTTGTTCTAATAAATGTAAAGTTAGAGTTGAAGGAACAATTTTCAATGCGTAAGTTAAACATAGGCTTATCGGACGAGCAGCGTGCAGGCGTTATCGAACTATTGAATCACGACCTGGCAGATGCTTATCTGCTGTTAATCAAAACCAAAAAGTATCACTGGGATGTAGTGGGCCCGCAGTTTAGATCGCTCCACCAGTTGTGGGAAGAACACTATCAGGCGTTAACAGTAAATATCGATGCTATGGCCGAACGGGTGAGAACTTTAGGTGGCTATCCAATTGGTACTGCTGAGGGTTTTCTGAAGTATGGCTCGATTAAAGAACATATCGGCGATTTGCCTTTGGCTACGGAAATGGTCTCGCGTTTAGTTGACGACCACGAACTGATTATTCGCAATCTCCGCCAACACGTCGAACAGTGCGGTGAAGAGTTTAAGGATGACGGAACCGCAGACTTTTTGACGGGTTTGATGGAACAGCACGAGCAAATGGCTTGGATGTTGCGCTCATTTATTGAAGGGGAATCCCTGGCGCCAGACGGCCAGCAACCAAAAGCTCAAACGGCTACAGCTTCTCACGCTTAGAGAGATTAAGTAAAAGGGAGAAGGAAGAAGGAAGAATAAAGAATGGAAAATTAAAATTCTTTTATTTAACCCTCATTCCTGATTCTTGATCGATCAACCAGGCAGAATTAAACGCCCTCTAGCTTCTTCAAAAACCCGGTTTCTTCAAAAAACCG
Organism: Microcoleus sp. B3-D7; assembly: GCF_036705305.1. Classification (NCBI taxonomy): domain Bacteria; kingdom Bacillati; phylum Cyanobacteriota; class Cyanophyceae; order Oscillatoriales; family Microcoleaceae; genus Microcoleus; species Microcoleus sp. B3-D7. The sequence continues at coordinate 73,380 of NZ_JAUBUE010000015.1, forward strand.
GGTTTTTCAAGGTTGGGTTTATTTAGATTTTCGATTGGCTAAACTATTGAACCGCATTCTTTCATATACCTGCGACGGCAGTATTCTGTGAACTTTTGTTCGCGTCTCAATCTTAGCAAGTGTCGTCCCTTCACTCGATTCTGATGCTTGTTTTAAATCTAACCCTGATCCTCTTGGCGGTGGAACTATTATTTTTAATATACTTTCTCTTGACAGCAGGTACAAATTTTGGCGCAAAAGTGTCATTAATAAATCTTCTCTAAAAGCTCGATACAGCCAAAATAATGTACTCCGATGGTTGCCGTTACGGTTGCTTTTAACGGCTAAATTGTATATATAAAAACTGCTGCTAGACCAGCGATAAATACTGGCAGGAATTTCAGGATGCCGCTCCCGGACATCTGCCATAATTAGAGAGTGAGATTTTGCCATTGCTGCATAGTTGCAAGACATACTGCTGGGAATCTGTCGGTAGCCAACTAAAAATTCTGGCACTACTTTAAATTGATAATGTTCAGCGATGCGGAGAAAAAGTTCCAAGTCTTCGCAGCCTTGGGCGTTTTCGGCTTTCAATTGGCAATTGTAACCGCCGACTCTCTCGAAACAAATGCGGCGGATCAGAGATGAACTCGCATTACCCATAAAATATTTATAAACTAAAGCTTTGTATACTTCTCCTTCGATGGTGGAGTTGTAAAATCCACCTGTGAGTAAGTCTTTTTCGTTGATATCAAGTGACCAGGAATAGACAACTCCTACGGATTGTTCTGATTTAATTAAGCATTCGACTTGTTTTTCTAGGTTTTGCGGATACCAAATATCGTCGGCATCGATGGGAGCAATATATTCGCCTTTTGATTTTTCAATGGCTACGTTGCGAGCGGCGGCGACGCCGGCATTTGACTGTTGGAATAAGCTGACTCGGCTATCTTTTTGAGCAAAAGATTTGACGATTTCGGCAGTTGTATCTGTAGAGCCGTCGTCAACTACTAAAACTTCTATGTTTCGATAAGTTTGAGATCAAACAGATTCTAATGTTCTAGCAATAAAAGTTTCAGCGTTGAAAGCTGGTATGATGACTGAAACTAATGCCTGATTTAAATTGTTTTGGGAGGTGTTCATGTAATATAAAAACTTGTTTATGTAAAAATGTTGGCTCAAAGGGAGCTAGCTAAGGGTATGTTAGCAAATTACGAAAGCTCGATCGTACAGCGTGGGAAATTTTAAGACGTATATTTAAAATATATTGCCAAAACTCATAAAATGTGCATTGAGTCCGCAGTCGCGATCGAGACTTGGTGCAGGAGTCACTCACGGATGAGGTTTGTAAAAGAAATTTTACCGGATCAGTCCTGACAGCTCCCGGGTGTCCGTATAAACGATGTTTGATTTTATACGGTGTGCCTACTTATAAAATCAAAGTCTTGTGCATTGCACCACAGCCGCACCAATATACTGCTGGGGCTTTTTCCCAAGTTTACACAAACAATGATATATTTAAAGATTTTGTAAAGCTGTTGTCTACATCAGGTCAGTCTCAGCAAGATATGGCGTAAAATAGAGGTAAGAATGGGGAAAATCAAATCGAGAATATCAGCAAAAAATCTAGTTGAAGACAAACAGAAATCGAGTTATAAATAAAAAAGTAGAGCTGATTTTACCCTTCGTAAAGTAGCACCAATAAAATTCCAGCAAATTTTAGCCCCTGCAATTTAAACAATTTAGGTAATGATTTCTACCGCCGACCCCACTGTATCCGTTATTATCCCAGTCCACAACGGGGGCGCTTTCTTCCGCACCTGTTTGTCAAAACTGGCTCAAGCTGTGCCCAGGCCGATCGAGATTATTGTAGTAGCAGATGGCGAAAGCGACGGTTCCTGGCGTCTGGCCAACGAATTCGGCGCCAAAGTCATCAGGATTCCCGAATGCGGGGGGCCAGCGCGGGCAAGGAATTTGGGTGCCCAGGCTGCAAAGGGAGATATTCTGTTTTTTGTGGATGCTGATGTCGCTGTTTGTCCAGACGCTGTGGGCTATGCGATATCGGTGTTCAAAAATAATCCCTACTTAGCTGCTTTCATTGGCTCTTACGACGATGCTCCTGGAGATCCTGATTTTCTATCGCAGTACAGGAACTTGCTGCACCACTACGTTCACCAAACAGGTAACGAAGAAGCTTCGACTTTTTGGGGCGCTTGCGGAGTGATTCGCCGGGAAATTTTTTTGCAAATGGGCGGCTTTAATGAGAGTTACCGCCAAGCTTCGATCGAAGATATTGAGTTCGGCTACCGTTTGAAACAAGCAGGTTATAACATTCGGCTGTGCAAAACATTGCAGGTTAAGCATTTAAAGCGGTGGAAACCTATGGGTATGGTGAAAGCTGACTTTTTCTACCGAGCACTGCCTTGGACAGAACTGATTTGGCGCGATCGCAAATTGAATAACGACCTCAACTTGCAAGTTTCAAACCGCATCAGCGTGATTTTAACTTATGCAGTGCTACTGGCAATTTTGGGGACGTGCTGGTCGCTGAGCTTTCTGCTACTGGCTGGTTTGCTGGCAATACCGCTGGTAGCAATTAATGCACCACTTTACCGATTTTTTTACCGTAAACACGGTATCCTATTTGCCCTAAAAACAATTCCTTGGCACTGGCTTTTTTACTTTTACAGCGGACTGGCATTCGCGATCGGCACTGGTCGCTATTTATACCAAAAAAAGCCTGTGACTGGCAAAGTTAGCTTGCCGGTATCCGCTCAATAAATCAAGGCAAATTGTGCTTAAACATCAGGTCGAGCGCTCGTTTCTCAGGGTATTCACGGGTGCATCTATCACTGTGACAAGTTATAAATAACTGTATAGTTTGGATAAAAAAGCTGGAGGTAGGCTGAGTGAAACATTATCCTGTTGCGATCGTCGGTGCAGGCCCTGCGGGCTTGACTGCTGCCTACGAGCTCGTCAAGCAAGGCATCATCCCTGTTGTACTAGAAAAAGGTGATAAAGTTGGGGGAATAGCTCGCACCGAAACCTACAAAGGCTATCGTTTCGACATTGGTGGCCACCGCTTTTATACTAAAGTTGAAGCCGTGCAGCAGTTGTGGCAAGAGGTGCTGGGAAATGAGTTTATTAAAGTGCCACGATTGTCGCGAATTTTTTATCGAGGGAAATTTTTTAACTATCCGATTAGTGCCTTCAATACTCTCTTTAATTTGGGCATAATTGAGAGTACGCTGATTATTTTGAGTTATCTGAAAGTGAGAATTTGGCCACTTACGGAAGAAAAAACTTTTGAACAGTGGGTGATCAATCGTTTTGGCGAGCGCTTGTATAAAACATTTTTTAAGACTTACACTGAAAAAGTTTGGGGCATTCCTTGTTCGGAAATTCAAGCAGATTGGGCGGCGCAGCGCATTAAAGGATTGTCGCTGACGACTGCAATTATTAATGCTTTGTTTGGCAGCAACGACACTAAAACATTAATCAAAGAGTTTGATTATCCGGCTTTGGGGCCGGGGATGATGTGGGAAAAATTCGCGGAAGCTGTGGAGAATAAAGACGGCAAAGTTTATCTGGATACTAAAGTGATTAGCTTTGAGCGTGAAGGTAATAAGATTAAAAGTATTACTGCGGAGCAAAACGGAGAAGTAGTTCAATATTCGGCGGATAATTTCATTACGAGTATGCCGATATCGGCACTGGTAGCAAGACTGAAACCGCAGCCACCAGAAGAGGTGCTGCACGCGGCGCGCTCGCTCAAATATCGAGATTTTTTAATTGTATCACTGATTGTCAATCGCAAGGATTTGTTTCCTGACAACTGGATTTACATTCACTCTCCCGAAGCCAAAGTTGGACGAATTCAAAACTTTAAGAATTGGAGCGTCGCTTTAGTTCCTGATGTCAGCAAAAGTTGTTTAGGAATGGAATATTTCTGTAGCGTAGGCGACGAGATTTGGGAAATGTCGGACGCGCAACTTATCGAATTAGCAACTCGCGAGTTGGTTGGTTTGGGTTTAGCAACAACTGCCGAGGTGGAAGATGGAGTTGTCATACGGCAACTTAAAGCTTATCCAGTTTATGATGGGGAATATCGAGGACACTTGCAGGTACTTGAAGGTTTTTTGAAGGGATTTGAGAATTTGCAGACGATCGGGCGCAACGGTATGCACCGATACAACAACCAAGACCATTCCATGCTGACGGGGATGCTGGCTGTGAGAAATATTCTCGGGGAAAAGCACGATTTGTGGGATGTGAATACTGAGCGATCGTACTATGAAGATTTTTCAGTTGATCGCTCAAAAGAAAAAAAGGATTCGTCTTTGATTTCGCAATCAAGCTGATTTGACGCTGGAGCTTTGAGAAAGGGAAAGGAAATCTGTATTTTCCTTTCCCTTTTAGTTTTTAACTGGTTGAACAGGTTTTAACTGGTTCCCCGGAAGATCCTGGAAACCCATTGACCGAGGCTCTCCGTCGTTTCCTGGCCTGGTACGCCTTCCCAGGAAGTTCACGGGAACGAGAGAAGAAGCTTGTTGCAGCGGTGTATCTTTAAGAGTTCACGTAAAAGTTGAAAATCTGTGCTAACTCTTGACTTACAGACTTAGAGAGTGGAAATATGCTAAAACGCAACCAACAAACGAACCAACCTATGAACTTTTCCCAGAAGTCAGGCGGCAAAAGTGCCACACCCCCAAAAATCAACTCAACACACAATCTCGGCGCCGCAGGATTGCGAAAATTACTTTTTGCCGCCGGAATAGCCTCTCTGTGCGCTAGCTGTCAAAATCCTCCAGCACCCACCGCCACAACTCCCGGAGGGAGCCCCGGAACCAGTCCCGCAGCCACTCCCGTCGCAGTCAGCAGCCCCGGAGACCCAAATACTGTCAAAATAGTCTCCATGCTCCCGATGACAGGCAGCGCCTTGGGTCAAGCTCAAACAATGGTCAACGGCATCCAACAAGCCCTCGCCGAAACCGACTCCAAAGCTTGCGACGGCAAAATCCAAATTCAATACGAAGTTTTCGATGACGCCACCGCCGCCGCCGGCAAATGGGACCCGGCCCAAGTAACGTCGAACTCCAACAAAGCCGTCGCTGACGGTTCGGTAGTTGCCGTCATCGGTCACTATAACTCCGGTGCCGCCAAACTTTCCATTCCCGTGCTCAACCAAGCTAACATCGTCATGATCAGTCCGGCCAACACTTATCCGGGGCTGACTAAACCAGGAAAAGGCGAAGCCAAAGAACCCAACGTTTATTATCCTGCTGGCACTCGCAATTTCACTCGCGTTGTCCCCGCTGACGACCTTCAAGGGGCTGTAGCTGGCAACTGGGCGAAATCTTTAGGCGTGCAAAAAGTCTACATTCTCGACGACCAAGAACTCTACGGCAAAGGCATCGCTGATGTTTTTGAAGCCACTGCTAAAAAGTTGGGAATTGAAGTCCTCGGAAGAGAGGGAATTGATATTAAAGCTAGCGACTATAAGGCGTTAATGAATAAGATCAAAGCTTTAAATCCCGACATGATTTACTTCGGTGGCACTACTCAGAGCAATGCCGGACAAATAATTAAAGACATGAGAAATGTTGGGATGGCGGCTGATGCAGTTAAGTTCATGGGGCCCGACGGCATTAAAGACCAAGCTTTAATTGACGCGGCTGGCAAAGATGCTCAAGGAATTTACGCTACTTTTGGCGGCTTGCCTCCTCAAGAATTGACAGGTGCCGGTGCGAAGTGGTACGAAAGTTACAAGGCAAAATATAATGCTGAACCGGAAGCTTATGCAGCTTACGCCTATGAAGCTGCTAAAGTTGCGATCGGCGCAATTAATAAAGTTTGCAAAAATGACCGCGCTGCTATCCGCGAAGCTGTCTTGGCAACTAAAGATTTTAACGGGGTACTCGGCACTTGGAGTTTTGACACCAACGGCGACACGAGCTTGACTACAATGTCAGGAAATGTTGTTAAAGGTGGCAAGTGGGAGTTCGTGAATGCGCTCAAGACGGAATAATTAATTAGAAGGAAGAGGGAAGAGGAAGAAGGAAGAAGAAAGAGGGAAGAAGGGAGAAAAATCATTCAAGTTGTTTGATTTCCCAATCCCCAATTTCCAATTTTCCCTTCCCAATTTCGCCTTCCTAATTTGCAATTACAAATTCCCAATTACTCAAAAACATGAAGAACTGGAAAAGTATTCTCTTATATCTAGGTGTAGTTTATATAGTTTTGCTATTAGGCCCGCTCGCAGGATTTGATTTACCAAAAATCGTTGGAGAAATAGTCAGCAGTCCTGAAGTTTTTATCCAACAATTATTAGTTGGTCTTGTCAACGGTGCGCTGATTGCAATTATTGCTTTGGGTTACACTATGGTTTATGGCATTATTGAGTTAATCAATTTTGCTCACGGCGATTTGTATATGTTGGGGGCTTTTGCTTCCCTAACTGTGTTCGGGGCTTTTGGCATTCAAGATGGCGCATCTTTAGGTACTGCTATACCGGTGATGCTAGTCGCTTTAATTGTATGTTCGGTATTTTGTGCTGCGCTGAATATTGTTGTAGAAAAATACGCTTATCGACCTTTGCGAAATGCTCCCCGTTTGGCTCCTTTAATTTCAGCGATTGGAGTTTCTTTTATTTTCCAAAATATGGGGCTGTTTTGGGGAGGATTGAAAGCTTTTATTCCGGTGATGGGTTCTAATTCTGCTGCGCCGAAAAGCTTTCCGGATTTGTTGCCGCGAGTTGATATCCTCAAAGCTTTGGGAATTCAAACGAGTATTGTATTTACTACTAAAGATTTAATTGTGTTGGTGGTGGCGGTGGTATTGATGGTTTTGCTTCATGTTTTTGTCCAGTACACTCGTCTGGGAAAGGCGATGCGGGCAACTGCTCAAAGCCGCGATGCTGCTAAAATTATGGGCATTAATGTGGATCAGATTATTGCTCTGACTTTTTTGATTGGGGGAGCTTTGGCGGGTTCGGCTGGGATTCTGGTGGGTTTGTACAACAATACTATTGTGTTTACGATGGGGTTTACGGCCGGTTTGAGGGCTTTTACGGCGGCAGTTTTGGGAGGGATTGGCAATATTGTGGGGGCGATGTTAGGAGGGGTTTTGATTGGGTTGCTTTCGTCTTTGAGCGATCAGTATTTGTCGAGTCGCTGGACTAATGCTTGGGTGTTTGGGGTTTTGGTGGTGATTTTGGCTTTTCGTCCAGGGGGCTTGTTGGGTGAAAATGTTCAGGAGAAGGTTTGAAATTGCGCGGTTTAAATAATGGCAAGAGAGTAAGTATATCTAAAAAAACCTCGCCCCCAAACCCCCGAATTCTTTAAGAAGTTGGGGAACTAAAAGCGATCGCGTTTTACGTTTTTGTTTTACGTTTTAAATATTTCCTGGTTTGAGCCAGCCAAAAACTTCGCCTAAAGTCAACTGCATTTCCGGCATAAATTTGGGCATCAGAAGTATATCGGTTGGTTCTTGCAATGAAATCGGCTGCTGCCTTGCGGGATAGGCTAAAATGTTTTTTTCATCCGGATCGACCAACCAACCCATCTGACAACCGGCGTTCAAACAGTGCAAAATATTGTTTGTGACTTTGGTTTGGCTTTGGGCTGGGGACAATATTTCTATTGTCCAGTCTGGGTGAGCATTAAATGTATTGGCAATTTCGCCATCAGCGTCTAGGGGAATGCGATTCCAAACAAAAATGGCGACATCGGTGACAATAGAACGTCCGCCAAACGTGCAGCGAAGTTCTGGTAGGGCTAGGGCAATTTGCGGTTTCTCTGCGATGTCGTTGGTGACTGTTACGAGTCTGCCTTGTAGTTTGCTGTGTTTTCCTTGTGGCATAGGTTTTTGTACGATCGCACCTTTGATGTATTCGCTAGCGGGTTTTGTTTCTGGGAGTTGCAAAAACTCGTCGAGAGTGATAGTTTTTTGAGGTGCTTGTACCATATAGCGATCGCCCGTTTGAAGTGTGTTCCGGTAACAGTTCCAGTATATTTGAAGTTTCGAGCGCTTTGGTGAAACAATCGCTCTCAAAACACTCTAAACTGTACCTAGCCCGCTCAGCAGTTTCCCGAACCAGCCGTCGATCGAGTTGCTTGAGGCAGTAATTGGCATCGCCCGCGTCAGTCGCATCTATAAAACTGCGATTCCTAGCATTCTTTCATCTAACTACTAACTGCTGACTAATAACTAATGACTAATAATTTATTACTATGTCAAAAAAAATAATTAATGCGATCAAATCGACTGGTATTTTAGGAGCGATCGCCTCTTTGACTGTTCTGTTATTCGGGGGTTGGAGCGGCACTGTGATCGGCTGGCTGATGGGTACGGCGGCGGGCTTTATTAGCTGTCGGGATCAGAAGGTTTACAGCCCGAAAATGGGTGCGACTATCGGCAGTTTAGCGGGATTAGGATTGGGAGTTTGGCTATTAATTGCGAGTGTGTTAGAAGGGGTTTTGATTAGACCTTTTTCTGGTCAATCTGCTGTGGCTTTGCCGACGACGCTGCTGTACGGGATTTGCAGTTTGACGATCGCAATTTTGACCGCTACGTTAATGGGTGCTTTGCAGGGTTTGCAGGGAGAACGCCAGCGGCTGGCAACTCTGGTAACATTAGCTTTTATTCTAATTCTGTTTCCGTTTATCGACATTCAGGCTCAGACTGGCTGGATTGCTACTGTAGTACAGATCCAAATCTTTATTATGTTGGCGCTGGGTTTGAATATTACTGTGGGTTTTGCGGGTTTGTTGGATTTGGGATATGCGGCGTTTTTTGCGATCGGCGCTTACACGACGGCTTTGCTATCTTCTGGGCAGTTAAATATTGCTTGGAATTTTTGGGTGGTACTGCCGATCGCGGCCGGTGTAGCTGCGATCGCGGGCGTAATCCTGGGTATTCCCACACTACGACTCAAGGGCGATTATTTGGCAATTGTTACCCTCGGTTTTGGCGAAATTATCCCGGTTGTCTTTAGGAATTTAACCGCGATTCGGATTGATGAACCAGTCTCGAAGATTGTTGCTTCCCTGTTGGGTAAACCTGAGTTGGTGCTGTGTCTGGTTGGGTGCGATCGACCTTTTAACCTCACCGGCGGCGAAGCGGGCATAAACCCGATCGGGCGTCCATCTCTCCCCATTATCGGCACTTTCAGCACCGGCAACTACTTTCCCTGGTACTACCTAATTTTGCTGCTAGTTGTCTTCGCTTACTTCATGATTTCGCGACTGCGAGATTCCCGCTTGGGCAGGGCGTGGAATGCCATGCGCGAAGATGAGTTAGCGGCTAGTGCGATGGGCATTAACCTGGTCAAAACCAAACTTTCGGCTTTTGCGATGGGAGCGACGTTTTCGGGCTTTGCAGGCGCGTTTTACGCGGCCTATATCAGCGCGATTTTTCCCAGCGTTTTCGATTTCTCGGTGTCGGTAATAATCCTGTGTATGGTGATTTTAGGCGGTTTGGGCAACATGACCGGGGTGATTTTGGGCGCTATCATTATCATGTCTGCCGATCGGCTTTATCTGCCACAATTAGCGCAAGTCCTGAAGGGTTTTCTGAATACTTTTGTACTCCCTAGGATTGCGATTCCGCAGTTGCGAGACTTTCTGGCAACCAGTTTAGACCCGATTCAAATGCGCTTATTTCTATTCGGTCTAACTCTTGTTGTCATGATGCTCGTGCGACCAGAGGGGCTGATTCCTGATAAGATACACCAAGCTGAACTGCATTCGGATGCTGAAGCGAGCAATGAGTCTTTAGCCGATGCGAGAAGTCAATAAATTGGTAAGGGCAAAAACCATAGTATTTTGTAGGCAGGTTTAGCTAAGAATCTAGGATGAAAGGGAGTTTAGGGGTATAAACACCCCCGTCCCCATCTAATGTTTATTTGTAACCAACTACTTAGTAAGGGTGAAAGATTAGCCATGAAAAATGTAACTGGTACTGCTTTTATCGTTGCGGAATTTAGAGCCGAAGAGAATGAAGAGGCAATGCCTCTTTACACTGATCATGTAGTAAAAATATGGCTGAATGAGGAAACCAAAAAAGTAGCTAGCCAAATAGCTCAAAACTCTCCGGCAGCCAAAGAAATGGTTAAGTTGCGGACTAAATATTTTGATGATGTTTTGTCCAATCAAATTTTAGGAGGTTGCAAGGAAGTAGTTATTTTAGGTTCGGGTTTGGATACTCGCGCTGCTAGAATTAATGGAGAAGGAGTGATTTATTTTGAAATAGACGACCCCGCGACTCTTCAATTAAAAGAAGAAACTCTCAAAGCTAACAAAGTTACTGCTAATGTTCGCTACATTCCAGGCGATTACGTAAAAGACGGTTTAATCTCCTTGCTGAAACAGAGTGAATTTGATTTCACTCGACCCACCTATTTTTTGTGGGAAGGCAACACAACCTTGCTTGCCAAAAAAGAGGTAATATTTGTGTTAGAACAAATTCGCGACAATGTTCATAATTTTCGATTGTCTTTTGATTATATGTCGGAAAAGGTGATTTCGAGAACGACAGGCTACCAAGATATCAATGATTACATAGATAAATACGAAAGTATGTATGCACCTTGGATTAATGGGTTTGAAAACATTGCAACTTTGGCTGACGAACTCAATCTCAAAGTTATTGAAAACTTTTCGACTGCCGATTTGCACGCACAATATCGCCCTCGCCGTTCGCTAGAATCTAATCTGTTTAAGTTCTATTTTGTTTGTACCTTAGAGAATCTGTCGTAAAATTTCCTAAATTGATTCACGATCGCACTACTATAAAATCTTAGAAAACAGAACCAAAATGTCATTATTAGAAGCACAACAACTTACAATGCGATTCGGCGGTTTGACTGCGGTCAACCAGGTTAGTTTAACCTTGGAAAAAGGATCGATCGCCAGTTTGATCGGCCCCAACGGTGCGGGCAAGACTACTTTTTTTAATATGCTGACGGGTATCTACAAACCGAGTGGGGGACAATTGGTACTTGAAAATAAAAATATCACGGGTTTACCGCCGGATCGCCTGACAACTTTCGGCATTGCTAGAACTTTTCAAAATATCCGCTTGTTTAACAACATGACTGTGCTGGATAATGTTTTAGTAGGTAGACACTGCCGATTAAAAACAGGTTTGTTGGGTGCAATTCTCCGCCCCCCGGCTGCGATGATTGAGGAACGGGAAGCTAAAATAAAAGCGCTCACTATGCTGGATTTTGTCGGTTTAGGTGCTGCTAAAGCGCCGGAGTTGGCAAAAAATCTTTCCTACGGGGATCAGCGCAGATTGGAAATTGCCAGGGCTTTGGCTTCCGATCCGAAAGTGTTGCTTTTGGACGAACCGACGGCGGGGATGAACCCGAACGAAACGGCTGATTTAACTCGCTTTATTTACCGAATTCGCGATGAGTTGAATTTGAGTATTTTGCTGATTGAACATGATATGAAGGTGGTGATGGGAATTAGCGATCGCGTTAGTGTGATGGAGTATGGTACTAAAATTGCTGAGGGAACTCCAGATCAAGTTCGCGCCGATCCTCGCGTTATTGAGGCATATTTGGGAAAAGAAGAAGAGGGCAATGGATAATACAGAATAACTCGATACCAGACTTCTTATTAAAGAAGTCTGGTATCTAACAGCGATAGTTGACCTACTTAGATGTTTTGCGTCATTCGTAAACTTTTGATTTAACTTCAGACAATTGATTTTTAAGTTTTCTCCTCTTGGTCAGGAAACCGAAAAACAGGGCAGTGCCTAATATAGTAGTAGGTTCGGGAACTGGTTGCGCTTGTGCCGCTGCCATATTGTCCTTAACTTCTACTAATCTTAAATTAGTGCTGCTTTCAAAAGTTCGCGAATACACTCCGGAAGTATACAAACTCAGGCTTTTTGTGTTATCTTGATCGAGAAAAGCAAAATTAATTTGTGTGGGGTTAAAGTTTCCCACGAGGTTGTATGACAAACTCAATTCCGGGGCTTTAAAAGAGTGCAAACCGATCCCAAATTGAAATGATTCTAAAAGAATGTTAGAAACAGTGTCAATTAATGCAAAAGATATACTGCCTGTGGCGCTAGCCCATTCTGATTGGGGATTACTAACAGATGTTAAAAGATGTAAAATAGTCTGAACACTGAAGGAAAAAGTTTCTTTGGCCTTAATAGAGAAGTCACCGATCACTGCAGCTTGACTTTGGGCTAAACCGAAATAGTTATTCCCGCTGCCTATGACTTCACTTTGCGAGAAATTTCCTGCCAGCAATTCGTGACAGTTAGATATAAAAACTGCCTCAGCGTTCGCTTGGCTAATAACTGAACTGGTGTTAGCTATTGTCTGATCGTTAATGTTAGTAACTGTACCTGTGTCAGTCGGTGTGTGACTGAAGTTTTCAATCGTTACTGCTGTCAGAGAACCGGCTATTGTGGCAGCACTGCTGGGCGCTATACCTACACTCAAGCTGGTTACTAAAGGAGTGGCTAATAAAAATGCGATCGATCCACTAATGTGATTGAATTTCATGGTAAATTTCCTTAAATTTGAAAACTTTTAAGTGCTGTTATTGGTAAGTTGTAGCGGTTGGTTTCGCTTACGTATTAATACTACCTATTTACTGAGAGCTTTTTATAAAGCTACTGTCAAGAAATCTTGTGTTTAAGTAAAAATTCTGTAAAGTTAGTCGCCACAGCTACTAAAAATACATTGTATGGGAGCTAGGGCTGGTGTGGATCTAAGTAAAATTACTGATTACTCTAAAAAAAGTTAATTTTAAATAAATGCAATAAAAATTTATAATTAGTCTGGATAATATAATAAAGCACAAAGCAGAAAGAGTAATTATGTTGGAAATCAAAGACATTCATACCTACTACGGAAATATTCACGCTCTCAAAGGAGTATCGCTAACAGTGTCGCAGGGAGAAGTTGTGACATTAATTGGCAGCAACGGGGCGGGGAAAACGACCACTCTCCGCACGATTCAAGGACTGCTGCGCCCGCGCCAAGGCACTGTATTATTTGAGGGAAAGCCTTTAGAAGCACTATCTACAGAGGCGATCGTCCGTTTGGGGATTTCTCAAAGTCCCGAAGGGCGGTTGATTTTTCCGCGAATGACGGTGCAAGAAAACCTAGAAATGGGTGCTTATCTCCGCAACGATACTCTCGGTATCAAGTCCGATATGGAAAAAGCATTAAATTTATTTCCTCGTTTGCGAGAAAGAATTAGTCAAAAAGGGGGAACTCTCAGCGGCGGCGAACAGCAAATGCTGGCGATCGCCCGCGCTTTGATGTCGCGCCCCCGCTTGCTATTATTGGACGAGCCGAGTATGGGATTGGCACCGATGTTAGTCAGTCAAATTTTTGCGATCGTCCGCGATATTAATGCTGAAGGAACAACTATTTTACTGGTGGAACAAAACGCCCGCATGGCTTTAAGTGTAGCCCACCGCGGCTATGTCATTCAAACCGGTCAGGTTGTAGTGGCCGGTACTGCTAGTGATTTGCAGTCAAATGAAACTGTTCGCAAAGCATATTTAGGTGAAAGTTAAATATGGGCATTGGGCATTGGGCATTGGGCATTGGGCATCGAAACTGACAACTAACAACCAAAAACCAACAAATAACAAATAATATCGTTTCCGGTTGCATCGCTATTGTTCAAACAGTCAACAGTCAACAGTCAACAGTCAACAATTCCGGAGGAGTGCAACCGGAATTGATATAACAAATTACCCTATTTGCGATCGCAACTTCCCCGTTTCCAATTCCGTCTCAAAAGCCGCCCGCACCTTTTCCCACTCCGCTTGGGCTTCCAACAGGCGATCGCGCGCCGTACTCACATCAAAAACCTGTTCCCCTCCAGACTCAACCGCCACGCGGCCCATATACTCCAACTCCTTGCAAACAGCAGAAAAAGACACGGCTCCTAAATTGGCGCTGCTCGACTTCAGCGTGTGAGAAGCCAGTTTCAAACTATCAGCATCCCCCAGAAAAATAGCCTCCTTAATAGTTTCTAAATGTTGCGGTGCGTCTACCAAATATATCTTAATCAACTCCCCCAAAAAATCTGGGTCTTCATCATCATCTAGCTCGCGAAGATTTTGCAAAATATGAAAATCAATCGGCGAATCTGCTCCCTGTTGAACGCTCGAAGATGCCGCAGTATCACTGTCAACTCGATCGGAAATATCTTGATTGTTTTGCTCAGTAGCCGCATCTAATTCATCCCGAATCAGAGGTGAGCACTTGCTTAAGGCGATCGCCAACTCTTCCCGGCGTACCGGCTTAGTAATATAATCGTCCATACCTGCTTCCAGACACTTTTCGCGATCGCCCTGCATTGCATTAGCAGTCATCGCAATAATTCTCGGCTTCTTGTTAGCAGGCCATTCCTGACAAATCCGGCGCGTCGCTTCCAACCCATCCATGTTCGGCATCTGCACATCCATCAGCACAACATCGTAAGATTGCCGCTTCAGCGCCTCCAAAACCTCCAACCCATTAGCTGCAATATCAGCCCGATATCCTATCCTGTCGAGTAAATGCGTAGCGACTTTTTGATTCACCACATTGTCCTCAGCCAGCAAAATCCGAATCTGAGTAGAATTAGCTGCATCCTGTCCGCCAGAATTCGCCGCAACCTGCCTCAAAACAGCAGGCGTCCGCTGCACGCGGTGCTGTTCTTGAGAATTTTCAAAATACTTCAATCCCGAAGTCAAAGTCACCACATTTGAAACTTCTCCCCTGCCGCTTCTGCCAGTAACATATCCAAAAACTTGCAGCAACACATTATAAAACTGAGACTGTTTTAAAGGCTTAGTTAAAAAAGCTGAAAAATGTACCTCTGTAGTTTCAAGTTTTTTCCAAACTTCCGCCTTACTTAAATAAGTAAACAGCACCAAAGGTAGTGCTATTTTGCGAGGGTTGTTAGCGATGACATTCGGATTTTGACCGTCGCCGCCGGACAAATTGCTCAGCTCAAATTTCCGAATCTCCACAGCCAAAGCCACACCGTCCATATCTGGTAGATTCATCGCCAAAATAGCTAAATCGAGCGGCGAGTTTCCTTTGATGATTTCCAAAGCCTCAGCACCCGAAGTTACAGCCACGGGTATCATTCCCCAAGACTCTGCCTGACGGATCAAAACTTGCCGGTTAATGGCATGATGCTCAACAATTAACAAGCGCTTACCAGCCGCAAATTCGGGCCTTTTTTCCTCAGCCCGGATGTCATTCGCTTCAGCAGTCACCGTGAAATAAAAAATCGAACCCGAACCCGATATCGACGGCGGAGTAAATTCTGCAGGCGACATTCCAGCGATACTTTGTCCGATCGCAGAAACAGCCGGTTGAGACTTAGAACTTCGCGGATCAACCTGGCTGACAACCCACATTGTACCGCCCATCATATCGCTCAAACGCTGGCTGATAGCCAGTCCCAAACCCGTCCCGCCGTAATGTCGCGTTGTCGAAGCATCCACCTGCGAAAAAGCTTTAAACAGGCGATCCATCCGGTCTGGCGGAATGCCAATTCCCGTATCTTGGACAGCAAATTGAATCTCGTATTGTCTGCTACGTGCCACCTCTCTCTGGTTAATTGCTAGCGGTTGTGGCTCTAGAATATTAATTTTATCTGGCAAACTGTTAGCAGCTACCTGTTCAATTTGCCTAGCCGTACAGCACACCACAATTTCTCCAGATTCTGTAAACTTAACTGCATTGCCCAGCAGATTTACCAAAATTTGGCGCAGCCTCGTGACATCTCCTAAAATGTTTTTCGGAACGGAATCATCAATAAAATAAGCCAGCTCTAAACCTTTTTCGGAGGCTCTAGGAGCCAGTAATTCCAGAGATTCTTCTATACAGTTTTGCAGCTCGAATGGGCTGCGTTCCAAATCCAATTTTCCCGATTCAATCTTGGAAAAGTCGAGAATATCGTTAATAATAGTCAGCAAAGCATCGCCGCTGGTCCGAATTGTCTCCACAAAATCCCGCTGTTCAGGAGTTAGTTCCATATCCAGCAGCAAGCCCGTCATCCCGATTACCGCATTCATCGGAGTGCGGATTTCGTGACTCATAGTCGCTAAAAATTCGCTCTTAGCTCTATTAGCAACTTCCGCCGCTTGTCGCGCTTGATCCAAAGCTTCATTTTGCTCTGCTAACTGTCGCTGTCGCTGAACTTCGGTTTCTAAAAGTTGTGCTTGAGCTAAGGTAATTCCAACTTGCGCGGCCACATCTTCTAACAGTTCAATTTCGTCGGGATTCCACTGGCGAGTTGCATCGCACTGGTGCAAAGTAATAATTCCATTCGGTTCTCCTTGATAGGAAGTGCGAACAGCCAACATAGATTTTAATCCGATGCGGCGGCACATCGGCCCCGAAGATTCCAGCAAAGGATCGGCAAACACATCGGGAGATGCCAGGGCTATATCCTCAGCGAGGAGTTTTTCTGTGTAGGGGTTATAAGTGACAGAAAGTTCTAAATCTAAAGCCGATTCGTGACCGGGTTCTAAGTATTCTGCGACGCAAGGAAGGTGGGGATAAGGTTCGGAAAGATAGGTGTGAATTGTACAGCGATTGACACCAAATACGCGGCCGATTTGGGTGGCGGTAGTTTGAAAAATTTCTTGAGTGTCTAAGGTCGATCGCACTTTTTGAGTAATTTGTTTGAGTAGTAAAACGCGCTGGTACTGACGTTGCAAAGTTCGCTCTCGCTCTTCGCGGGCAATTTCTGCGCCGATGTAATTGCCCATCAACTTTAAAATTTCAAAATTCAGCGGTTTAAAAGGAGATTTAGTGGTGCGGGAAGTAAAGCTCAAAGTGCCAAAAATCCGCCCTTGCACTATTACCCTCGTCCCCACAAAAGCCTCCAACTTGCGGACGCTGTAAGCGGGGTGATTGCGCCACTGAGTAGTGCCGGCTGATTCCACAGAAATAGGTTCGCTCGATCGCAAAACCTCTCGCTCAAAGGTTCTGCTCAAAGCAAAACCGTCTCCTTTAGCAAATCCAAACGGAAAATCTTCCGGTACATAAGCAGCAATCACTTCGTAGCGATCGCCCAAAACCCTGCCCAACAGCCCGATATCCATCCCAAACTGACTACAGCCCATTGCCAGCAACCGGATCGTTCGCTCGTCAAAAGAGCCTTCCGAGCTCACCATTACCTCGTAGAGCGATCGAATTGCTCGCTCGCTTTCCCGCAGTTCCTCAACTCCTTCGAGGCGGTTGCAGACATCGTGCAAAGTCCCGAAAATTCCCGCTATTTCGCCTTGGGAATTCCGGCGAACTTGGGCAAATAGTTCTACGGAAACAAAGCCGGAATTACTGTGAATTCCCAAGGAGTTTTTCCCCGGAACCGACTTGGACTTAAATCGCAGTTCTCGCCGTTCAAATTCCGACTTACCCGACAGCAAAGACTCAAATAAATTTGCACATTGCTCGCGCTCATCTGGATGCACCCACTCTAAAAAATTAGTTTCCAAACTTTCGGACACCGAGAAATTCGTAATTTCCGTCCAAGCGCGGTTGAGAAATTTCCAAACCCCCGCCGCATCTATGTGGAAAATTACTGTTGCTTTCAAAGAGTCAAATAGATGGAATTGTTCTCGATCATGCTCGCGGTTTTTGACTTCAAACTGCTTGTTTGGAGTAATATCTGTGTGAGTTCCTACTACCCGCAGCGGTTTCCCGGTAGCGCTGCGTAAAACTTGACCTCGGTTCAGCACCCAGACAGTGCTGCCGTCTTTACAGTACATCCGATATTCTGCTGCAAAATCCGGTGTCTTTTGGGCGAAGTGGTCTTCTAAAGCTGCCTTTACCGAGTCAATATCATCTCGGTGGATGCGACTCCACCATTCCGATCGGCGATTCGAGATTTCCCCTTCTTGGTAGCCCAGCATTTCTTGCCACCGCGCCGAATAAAAAAACTCATCTGTTTCGAGATTCCAGTCCCAAATCCCCTGATTATTGACTGGAGGGGGGAGATTGGGCCGCTCTACGACACTGTAGTGAGAAATTTCAGCCATCTCGTGGCTATTTGCTGCTGTCCGCTGTATTTCTGCTGAGAGTTTTTTGTATTGAGCGTTGCTAGATTCTAGCTGGCGCTGCAAAGCAATTAAGCCAGAATGCAGAGATTTTGAATCCAGGGCTTGTAAAAGGATAGTTTTAGGATTGATAATCCCGATCGGGTGATTTGTTTCGTTGATGACTAATAAAGGCAACTGGCAGTAGTGTTTTTGCAGCAGCGCGACGGCTGCTTCGAGGCTAGAGTGCGATCGCACCAGTGGCGGCGAACTGCTGCAAATTGCTGCCGCTTTAATTTTGTTAGAGTCTCTTCCCAGCGCCTGCAACTGCACAATATCCCGCGAACTTACCACCCCAACCAGTTTGTGAAGGTTGGGATTTGTAAATTTGGAATTGTGAGCCGCACCAGTCGAGTGTTGATCGGGGGTTTCAGTGATTAATACATAACTAACATTGTGTCTAAACATCAGTTGCGCCAAATAGCGAACCGAAGAATTAGAAGGAGCGTGAATTATTCGTGAAGCTGCTATTTGAGGAATTTGATAAAGTTTAATTAAACTTGCGGGTAGCTCTAATTTCTGATTCACAATTGGCAGGGGCGGAGGAAACGCGAAAGCCGCAGGTGGCGAAGCGCTGCTAATTGCTTTTGGTGTCGGTTCCCCAATTCCCTGCAACATTTCCACCAAGCTTTGAGAGCTAATTAAACCGACAAGTTCTTCAGTCTCGCTGACGACGGGCAAATGGCTGATCTGATTTTTATCCAGCAGATTTGCTAAGGCAAAAAAGTCGGGAATTTCCGATTCTCGGGCTACAGTTACGGTTCTGATCATGATTTGCTCGATCGCAAATCCCCTCAAAGCAGCGCCGATCGAGTTTAGCTGTACGATATCTCGCGTTGTAAAAATCCCCAGCACTGTCTGGCTACTCGGATAGGGAGCTTTTGAGCCGTTGAGACGCAGCCCGTTGCCTCCTGCGTGTACCGCAGGCGGTATGCCGTAAAAACCCGACTGTTCCCGCGATTGTGGGGAAGCCCCGTTGGTGGGATTTCCGAGTTGAGAATGCCCGCGCGGTTCTACCACGAGGACGTAACTGGCTCCTGTGCTACTCATCAGCTCGATCGCCTTTTCTACGGGCGTCTCAGGGGTGACGGTGAGGGGATTGCGGTTGATGACCTGACTGAGGGAGGGAATAAACATCAGGGGGCATAAAAGTGATATTTGTTGGAAAAACCCGATCGCAAGCAGCAGATTGATTGAGAGGCTTTGCCCGCGAGATTTCCAAGCGCGCTCAAAGTTTCTGTACGATTAAACTCACCCCTACTTCCAGCATCTTGGCATTTAAAATTAATTCCGTGCCATATCCTGATCATTGACGGCTTCTGACTTTCAGAACCAATGCTATCTGCCAGAGGGCCCAGATGAAGGCGGGCGGGTAATTCCTCACCTAGCCTAACTGCTGCGGGTTTACGAGCAAGAATTTCTGCGATTGTCTAGACTGCACCCTACTTTCTGCCCCTCAACGGAACTCTCGCTCGCATTCTGTTTGAGGCAAGATACCTGCACGCTACCAATTTACCAGCGACAGGAGGGGAATCACAACAGGACGACTTAGGTATGGCAACTGTGCAATTAGGGGTTCGAGGGTTCAAGGGTTCCAGGGTTCCAGGGCCAAACAGGCAGAAAATAAATAATTCTGAGCATAACTAATTCTATCTTATCCCAATTATGGCTCAGAGGATTTGAGCTTCAATTCTGGCGATCGAACTTGATGAGAATAGCGCTGTTCCCCGCCAGTACAAAACTCGCATTGCCGCCCTTGGGCCTTAAGCTACCAACAAACTCATCCATTGTTTTAGAATTGAACTCCCGCACCGTGCCATTACCAGTTTTTATCAGCTCCTAAATATCAGCATTAACAGTGTAAGATGTTGCTCGCTCATTGACAACCAGCAAGTAAACATTCCTGCTAGCATCCTGAGTGGCAACTGCCATTAAATCCGAACTGTTAGTGATAGGAAAAAAGGTAGGTTTCCCACTCTACAAAGCCCTAATTCCCATCCGCAAAGCATAGTAGCCCGCGCGCCGTTTTCCCCCGTCCCCTAGCAAACCTTCCGCCAGTCCCTGCTTACCCCAGCCGTACAAACAGAATATGTGACTGCCGTAAATATAATTATCCCCCGGTTGGGAACCTCGAATCAAATTTTTAATCAAATTTAAAGCTAAAGATAAATCGCCGTAGCTAATTTCGTAAGTTCCCCATTCTCCTACCCAAAGCTGCGAGTTAACGCGGACAGTACCGTTCATCCAGCCGCGCACTTTGCGGGTGTCGTTAGAAATATCTGCATCGTAGTTGTGGACATTGACTTTATCGAAATAATTCGGTATTGCCTGCAAAGCACTAGCCGACCAATTGCTGCCTCCTACGGTTTTCGGGTCGTGGATGCGGTAAGTGCGATCGGGCAAATAAGTTTTATAAACAAAGGCGATCGCATCTTTTGCCACCTTAACCAATTCAAAATAGTCAGCCCTAGTCCCGCCCCAACCCAGATCGCGATTGTCCGGTTCGTTGTGAATTTCCCAATCATCAACGCGGTAATCATTGCGAACATTCAGCCAATAAACCGTAGCAAAAACCTGTTCCCACCACTCGTTTCAATCTTCTCCTGTGCGCGGCGGATTCAGTTCAGGGTAAACGCATCTCAAACGCTATTGACAAGGGGATTTAGAGGCATGATCATGTTGGGTGGAATAAACAAGCAGCAAGAATAGTCAGCATATACTTATTATCCATTGCGGCTCGATTGGATTTTTGCCGATTGCTACGCCGAAAAGATGGCTCTCGGTTTAAAGCATTAAAAGCTATCCGTCCTAGTAATGACAGATTCAGAAGTCTTGAAATTGAATAAATAAGTAATAAAAATAGCCCGAAATATGTTAAACAGGGGCTAAAGATGAAAATATATAGTGCTCGCAAATCATTAGTAAATTAATTAAGAGTTTAATCGAGCAGCAGTTCCATTGAGCGTTGGTTCAAACATACCAAATTTGTGTAACTTGAGAAATTCAAAGCTTTGTTCCTGTATGTTAAAATTGAAGAATCATTTAACCAAGGCATTCATAACTGAGCCGATTCCAAAACTTTCTCACCCAAGTCTTGGCATGAAGCCAAATATCTTCTACTGGATTCTGCAGGCGGAGCATTGGGAGCAAACAGGACACAAGTTAAAGGCCATTCATGCCCCTCTTTGCCTTGATTAATTTCTTCTAGGTAAGCTTTTATGTCTTTATATTTGTGATAGCTAGCTCCATCCCAAATAATTAAATGTCTGGCTTCGGGATTTAAAGATTGTAAATCTTTTAAGAAAGCCACTGTATTCTCAGAATTTGCCGTTTCATATTCTCGCAAAACAAACTGTTTTGTTAAATAATTTACTGCGCCATAATAATGAAAAATAAATAACTTTATCTATTTTCGGATATAATGAAAAACAGCTCTCGATCGCAATTTTCACCAAAAGTGAGAGAAACTTGCTTTCTTATTTTTCTATTTTACCACCCTACCTTACCTTTAAATCTATGTTTTATTCTAGTTCACTTGAGTCAGAAATGAAGAAACTTTATAACTCTTTTTCAGAAAAGGATAAAAGAAGGTATGCAGAGATAGAAGCCCAAAAACTGGGATGGGGTGGAATTAGCTATATAATGCAACTTTTCGGCTGCAGTCAAAATACTATTGTTCAGAGAATTGAAGATTTAGAAAAAATCGATGAAACGACTATCGATAATTTAAGAATAAAAAAAAGGAGGAGGCAGAAAAAGTATTTTATCTACTCAGAGCGGCATTGATGAAGCCTTTTTAGAATTCTGAAAATTTCAGACAGCGGGAAACCCAATGAATGAGTTAATTAAATGGACTAATTTGACGCATAAAAAAATAGTTTTGGGACTGAGGTCTGCCGGATTTATTGTCAGTCTTCCTCTAATAAGTAAACTCTTAAAAAACCAGGGATCTGTCAAGCGAAAAGCACAAAAAAAGCCAACGATAGGAGCTAATAAAAATCGTAATTCTCAATTTGAAAATATTGATTGCTATGCTCGACACACAGTATAGAAAAGCAGGTAATCCCATTATTAGTTTTGATACCAAAAAGAAAGAAGTTTTAGGGAATTTGTATCGTCCCGATACTCTTTATACAACTGAACCTGTCATTACTGTCTTACCCTGATTTTTGGAGTTTAGGTTGTGGGAAAGTGATTCCACATGGAATTTACGATTGCCAAAAAAATCGAGGATATGTAACATTAGGTAACAGTAAAGATACCACTGAATTTGCTGGTGAATCCATCAAACACTGGTGGAATAATTATGGAAAAGCCGCCTCTCCTCATGCCAATTCGCTTCTAGCTAAGTGTGATGGTGGCGATAGCAATAATGCTAATCATTATATCTTTAAGCCAGATTTACAAAAGTTAGTAGATGAAATTGGAATTGAACTCAGAATAGCTCATTACCCTCCGTATACATCTAAATACAATCCCATTGAACATCGACTCTTCCCTCATATAACCAGAGCCTATCAAGGAGTGATTTTTACAAGTCTAAATTTAGTCAAAAGTCTCATGGAAAAAACTCACACTAACAAGGGTCTATCTGTAGTTGTAAATGTGGTAGATAAAATCTATGAAATTGGTGGAAAGGTGACTGATGATTTTAAAAAAAATCTGAAACTTATTTTTGATGAATATTTACCCAAATGGAATGTGCACCATCTCAGTTACATCATACCTCATCTTTATGAGAAAGGCTATATGTCATAATCTCCGTTTAGGATTTTTCCTTTGAATTTTTGATATACTTGTTGATTGAACTGCTCAGAAATTGAGTAAGTCAAGGCATGATAAATAGGTCAATTTATTCGCCCGCAAGCGGGAAGCTTTTCGACGACTATTTTATAATATTGCTTGGCTAACTTTCCTTCTTCGAGGTAGATGGTTTTTTCATATTCTGGGTGTTTTTCAAGGGCGGGTTTATTTCTAATATGGGTAACGAGTGTTGCATCAACTAAATTGTTTATTTGGTGAAAAAATTATATCCCACCAAAGGTACTGATGCCCACTCAGGATTGCACGATTCGACAATTAGTAAAACTTTTAATCTTTTATTACTCCTTTGTTTACTACTGAGGGATAGATTTTCTGGGACGTTACCTCTAACTCTAGCTGGCTGAATTAATAGAGTTGGTGGTTTTGTATTCTATTAGCTTGCTCTGCTGCCCCAGCAATCGGCGCTGGTGAAACTGGATTTGACCTTGTAGCTGGGGAAATTTGGCTAATACACATGACAAAGCGTAGATGGATGCGTCTTTAGTTGTGAGATCCCGATGCTTTATATAATAGTTATAGGTGCGATAGGCTGCTAAGGGGTAGCCACTCAATAGTAACAAGCTCCAGCCTTTTGTCGGCCATGTCATGGCCAAGGCTAGGGCTGGCAAGACTAAGCCCCAAAACCAGGTGCTGCGCGTTTCTTTGACCCAATGGCGCTCTGGTTCGGTTCCGTGCATCCAGGAACCTTCGGCATAGGCGTGACCCGCTCTTTGAGCCCGCTTCCACCACTGAGCGAAACTGGTCATTTGCGCGTCGTGCAGGGTCATTTCTGCGTCTAAACGAAGAATTTTCCAACCTTTTTGGCGAAGCCGCAAGCACAGTTCGGGTTCTTCGCCGGCTATTAGTGCGGGATTGAAACCTTCGACTTGCTCAAATGCGGTGGCGCGCATCATGGAGTCGCCACCGCAGGCTTTGGTTTCGCCGATGGGGGTATCCCACTCGATGTCGCACAATTGGTTGTAGATGCTGGCTTCGGGGTATCGTTCGCGCCTGCGCCCGCATACTGCTGCTACGTCTGGTTTGGCTGCAAGTTCGCTGTAGGCCCGATCGAGCCATCCATCAACTACTTCGCAGTCACCGTCCACAAATTGCACAAATTCGATATCGGGCGCTAGTTCCAGCAAGCGGGCAAAGCCTTCGTTTCTGGCGCGTGCTGCGGTAAACGGTATAGATAAGTCTAGTTCTACTGTATCGGCTCCGATCGATCGGGCTAACTCTAGGCTACCGTCTGTTGAGCCGGAATCGACATAGACGACGCGGGCAACTTTGTCTGTGGCCGAGACTAGGCATTGGCGAAGGCGCTGGCCTTCGTTTCGTCCGATCGCTACTAATCCAATTTGTTTCAAGGTTTACCTCTTGAATTTTACGCCTAATAAAATTTTACAGCAGATTGCAAGTAAATAGAGAACACTTAATATTAGTATATTAATTGCAGCCCTGAAACCATTACCGATCAAACTCCCTTGAAAAAGTAGTCAAACCTTATGGGTAGTGATGCACAGTAATTGTTTAATATTAAATTAACATAAATTTCCGAGGTAAAAGTATGGAATGTCCTAATTGTCAAAGCAATTTTATTAAAAGTGGAAATACTTA
Organism: Microcoleus sp. B3-D7; assembly: GCF_036705305.1. Lineage (NCBI taxonomy): Bacteria > Bacillati > Cyanobacteriota > Cyanophyceae > Oscillatoriales > Microcoleaceae > Microcoleus > Microcoleus sp. B3-D7. The sequence continues at coordinate 97,863 of NZ_JAUBUE010000015.1, forward strand.
TTACGCAAAACAGCGATTTAATTTAAATGTAAAAATTGTATAGTTAATTTATTGCAGATTTTCAATATAAGCAGATTTCACCTTCTTACTAAAGCCTTAATTGAGCGACGGATTTTAGAAAATATTTTTTAAGCCGGAATTGCTAGAGCTACGGGGGTATCCATTCGATGGATTCAGCATTATGTAAATAAAAAGTATACCGAAATTTTCCAATGAATTTTGGTGATTAAAAAACCTAAAGGTCAGTTGACTTTACAGCTAGATGAAATGTGGTCATTTGTCAAAAACCAGCGGAAAAAGCAATGCCTCTGGATAGCTTTAGATCTAAAATACCCGTGAAATTGTTGGACTTTATATTGGAGACCGTTCAAAAAAATCTGCTCCAAATGCTCTGGCAATCTTTGAGGATGTTTTAAAAGGGTCGTTTGACTTCATAGTTGGCACAAAGAAGCATCTAAGTATGAGCTGAAACCTTGATTTATTGTCTCAGTTAAGCCCAATCAGAAGGGCTAAATTATACCTGACCGGACTTTTAAAACATCTTCTTCACCTCTTGTCTATAGACAATGTGCTGTTTGCTATACTGATTTTTGGGATTGTTATTCAGAAGTGCTACCTTTTAAAAGACATCTACCTGTAGGTAAAGAATTGGGAAAAACCAGTTATATTGAAAGACTTAATACTTTACAGCAGCGAATTTCTCGTTTGGTTCGTAAAACCTTGTCTTTCTCAAAAAAACTGCTTGCACCATATTGGGGAAATTTTTAACTTTGTACATCACTATAATTAGTGCCTAAGAAAACGATATCATTACTGTGCATGACTACCGATTTTTAAATCCCACATTTTAGCTGTTGGCAACCAATCCACTTTTTTTCAATTTTTACTACTTGAGTTCAAGCCCTGAGTATTTCTTGTAATTTAATAAAATTCGAGCTAATTTGCTGTTTTTTCTGCAATTTCTATAATTTTTATTATACTTTCGGGGTCTTTTTTTCTATTATTTTGGCTGGAATTCCGACTGCGGTTGTACCTGGTGGCACGTCACAAATAACCACAGCATTAGCACCAATCAAAGCATGATCGCCGATCGTTACGGAGCGAATAATTTTTGCTCCTGCACCGATATCGACGTGACCGCCGATTTTGACATCCGCAACAATTGTCACCTGTTGAAGAATCAGACAGTTAGGGCCAATGGAAGCATTGGGATGAATGACAATGCCATTAGGATGAGGCAGCACCAGTCCTCCTTGTATTTGGCAGTTTAAAGGGATGTCTGTTGCAGTTACCACGCTCCAAAATCGATGCTGGATAACGTTCCAACGGCATAAAATATATCCCGCAATTCCACCCTGCTTCTGCCACTTTTGATAGTTGCGGATAGATTTGAGCAGTTGGCAACTGGGTTCCCACCACTTGCTAGATTTTTCGCGGCTCCAGTCTGCTTCTGTAGCAGAAATGATTGGCTTAGTGATTGACTCAACCATTGTTTGTGCAGTGTTTTAATGATATAGACAATTGTGCCTATTATAGCAATCCTAAATCATTTGTGAATTCTTACTCCCTCTCCTTGGTAAGGGGAGGGTTGGGGTGGAGTAAAAAATTTACGACTCCTGCAAGGATTGCTATAGTGCAATTTACCTTAAGAAGAATCTCTAACTTGGGTAGGGAGATTGCTGGAATTGGGCCACAGTTGGAGTGGATGTGTTGCCGTAGAAGTGGGACACTCGTAACTTTACGAGCTCGGGTTCAATTTCGGGGTCGAAACTGCCCTCGCGGCTGTTAATCAAATCGACCCATGGCAGGCTTTGAGTTTCGGCTTGCAATTTTTTCACTAAGTCTTCGACGCGGCCGGGGACGCCGGCCACTATATCGCCCTCGGCGACATCTTTGGTGACGACGGCACCGGCGGCGACGATCGCATTTGAGCCGATAGTGACGTTGCGAAGGACGATCGCATTTAAGCCGATAAATACGTTGTCCCGGATGTCTATCTTGCCTACGGCATCTACTTTAACGTTGTAAGCCTGGTCCAGCATGGCGATCGAGCCATCGTGGCCCAGGAGGGTACCATATGAGAAGTGAAAATTGTTGCCGATGCAGACGTAGGCGGGCTCTCCAAAGACGGTATTGGGCCAGATGCTGCAATTTTCGCCGATCGCGTACAAGTTGCCGTGGGGGCGGAGAAATTCTGTGTATTCTTTGGCACAGAGGTTACATAATTGGACGTAAAGGGCACGGAACTTGCCATAACGCATGGCAAGATGGCGGATAATTTTTTGCAATCTTGATCTAAGCATTTTCCTGGTTTTTCCTAGATTGAAGAATCTTGGCAGGAATACCAACAGCAGTTTGACCGGCTGGAATGTCTGATAAAACTACAGCATTGGCACCGATATTTACGTCGTCTCCCAAGTTTACTTTTCCGAGGATTTTTGCACCAGCGCCGACGTTAACCCGATCGCCCAATTGAGGGGATTCTAGCGGTTTGTCCAAATAGCGGTTTCCCAACGTTACACCTTGCCGGATAATGCAGTCGTCACCGATCGTACAATATCCGTGAATAATAATAGCGTTTTGATGTTCAATCACCACGCGACGACCGAGCTTCACAGTGTAAGGCAAGTCTATCCCGTAACTATTGCGGACTTTTCGGTAGAGTGCTCGATAAATAATGCTCAAAGGAGCTCGCAGTAATTTCGGTTCTACCTGCATTCTCCAGACGCCAAAACGCTGCACTGCTACGGCGCGAAATCCCGGTTTTGTCCAATCTCGACCATGAGCAATCCAGTCTTCTTTAATTTGCTGCCACAGTCCCAGGCCGGGGTCTTCTACTTGATTTTCACTGGTGATTAAGTTTTGCTCAGTTACCATAAGCTCTAATTCACACTATTTATTGTTTACTCTCTTGCTAGATCCCGACGATATTAATGGGTCTATCAGGTTTTTGAGGAAGGAGCAATCCGGTTTTTTCGACCGAGACTACTAATTTCTCGGCTGCATCATAAAATATTTTGCTTGCCTAGGTTAACCTCGTTTAGTTGGCTTTGACCGATTTACCAACTTCCTTTAAAAGTTTTTGGATTTTTCAATCTTACCCCCCTTAAAAAATACACTATTGAATACAAAATCCCTCAGTAATTGTGGTGGATCGCCATCGGGTTTGCCTTGAAGTACGCGGCGCACCCTCCAGGCTGCAAAACCCGAAGCCCAGGATATATCAGTTAATGCTGTGTAAACCAAGCCGTAGTTTTTGACAAAGTACCTACGCCGGGAATCAAACCAATAGGTAGGCAGCCGCTTGGCGGGCTTTTTGGTGTCAGTGACGCCTGAGCTTTGCCCGACTAAGTGCACAACGCGACTTTCAGGTACGTACCAGCAACTCCAGCCAGCTTTGTTCGCTTGCAGACAAAAGTCCATTTCTTCGCAGTACATGAAATAAGCTTCATCCATCAAGCCAATTTTTTCAAATACTTCGCGACGGACGATCATGCTGGCTCCAGCTACCCAATCAGTTTGACAGGTTTCTTGGGAAATGGGAGGCGCTGCGGCCCAGTTGGCTAATAACTTGGATATAAAGCCTGTCCGCCAACCAAAATCGAGTTCCGTCAAGATGTTGTGAAACCGAAAAGCTGACTCCTGGGGCGTGCCGTCGGGGTCTTCCAAGCGGCTGCCTGCGATGCCGGCTTCGGGGTGGGAGTCCATGAAATCGACGAGGGCTTTTAAGGCACCGGGGCGAACAATGGTGTCTGGGTTGAGCAGCAGGAAGTAAGGGGGGGGATTGGTGGATTGGAGGGCGGGACGGATCAGGGCGTTGTTGCCGAAGGCAAATCCGCCGTTGCGGTCTAGGGGAACGAAGGATGCCCATTCATTCCAGCCTTCTGAGGCGATCGCACTACTAATTTCTTCGACGGAGCGATCGCCTGAAGCATTGTCGCCAACTACAACTCGCATACCAGGCAGCGATTGAACTTCGCTAACTAGAGAGCGCAAGCAGTCAATTGTCAAACTAGAGGTTCGGTAGTTAACAATGACAACCAGCAGTGGATAGGGGTGATTGGACTCGCTGGCCTTCGACATAAGTACCGTTGTTTGTTTAACAACTTTTTAGCTCAAGTTGTACCCATCTGGCAAGCTGGAGTGATCGCTAATAGTATTTTTATTTGTTTCGGTGAGGGAGACTGTTTTTTCTGCCATATTTCCGAAGTCTCGCCGCTCTGGATCAAAGTCGATACTGCCTGTAGGCTTGACTGGCGGCTCGGTGCAGCAGTGAATGCCGATAAACTAACCCCTTAGCGTCATCGGAATAGCCCCCGCCAATCACGCAGGCAACGGGATAGCCGCCAGCCAAACAGGCGGTCAAAACTTGCATTTCCCGGCGAAATAACCCCGTATCAGTTAAAGCTAATTTTCCCAGTTTGTCAGCGTGATGAGGGTCTACTCCAGCATCGTACAAAACTAAATCTGGCTTGACATTTGACAGCAAATCTGGTAAAAATTTATCCAATGTTTGTAAATATTCGTCGTCCTCCATACCCACAGGCAAAGGTACATCTAAATCGCCCTTTTGTTTAGTGCCGGGAAAATTGACTTCGCAGTGCATCGAGAAAGTAAAAACGCTGCTGTCATCTTGGAATATTACGGCGGTTCCGTCTCCTTGGTGGACATCTAAATCGACAATTAAAACTTTGCGAACTAAACCATTTTTTTGTAAGACGCGAGAGGCGATCGCCAAATCATTAAAAATACAAAAACCAGACCCAAAAGCCGGGAAGGCGTGATGAGTTCCGCCCGCAGTATTGCAAGCCAAACCGTAGTCTAAAGCTAGCTTTGCAGTTAGTACAGTTCCTGCAACCGCAGTGCAAGTGCGATTAGCCAGAGCCCGACTCCAAGGCAGACCAATTCGCCGCTGAGCTTTGTTATCGAGCGTCCCGTTGCAGTAAGCTTGAACATAGGAGTGGTCGTGGACTAATTCAATCCATTCTTGAGGGGGAAGTTCGGGAGCGTGAAATTGCGATTTATCTGCTACCCCGTCCGCGAGCAGCATCTGGTAAAGCATCCGAAACTTGGCCATCGGGAAGCGGTGCTCCGGTGGCAGAGGTGCAACGTAATCTTCGTGGTAAATAATTGGTAAGTCCATTAAAATTATTGTATAACGAATGAATCTCCAATTGAAAGCCTGCAATCTCAAATCTAAATTCGCTGGAGAACCTGTATATGCAACAACTAAAAACAGTCTGGCAGTCCGGCAGCACCGACCCCGAAAATGCTGACAATCTCGATAATATTAGTCAATGGTGGACAAACCTCAACGGCAAAGAAATTAGCTGGGTACAGCGACTGATTCCGCAAATCGGCGGTTTGAGCGAAATTCACTGGCACCCCCAACGTTTTGACGAAACATTTGTGATAGTCAATCCTGAAATTCGGGAGGAAACTCTCTATTGGTACAAACCCGATTCTCCTGTCCAACGTAACAACACTGTTGACAAATTAGAACTTGACAACTTGCAACAGCAATTGTACATCTATCCTCAGTTGGAAGCGGAACTGGTAATTCGCGTAGGAATTCCAGAAGTTAAATATCAAACACTTGAATTAAACAATCCCGAAATCGCCTTGGGCGAAGATAATCTGCTGCTGTTGTGGGAATCTGACCAAGAACTAGAAATTAAAATTTACTTGAGCAGTGAAAATATTGCTAAACTTAAGGAATTGTTGGCATAGAAAAGACCAAGAAAATAGTTTATATGGTAGGCTTTGGGTGCGGGGTTGATTGCTATATACTCTGAGTCACCTATAAATATCTTAAGACTGAGGGGCGGGTGGGTCAAAACCGAGGTTTTTCACAGCCATACTTTGTTGCAGCGAAAAGAGTAAAAAAAAACGGTTTCTTCCCGTCGCGGTATGTCCAGGTGTTTATCTCTCCTAAAACCCTTTGAATGTGGCAGCAGAAGGTCCAGAAACTTGCCTTATCCTCCTGGGACTTTTAATGCTAAAGTCAAGCAAAAAACAGTCCTGGGCGCATCAACCGGGTTGAACGAAAATACTTTGTCATAGCCCTTGAAGAAAGTTAAAAAAACCGCTTGCTTTGGTCTGGAGTGCCCAAGGGATGATTGTTTTTCGGCAGACTTAGTTTCTCCAGTAAATAAGGCGATTTGTTTTGACAATAAAATGTGGTTAAGTACGGTTAATTTGAGTGAAAACTTAAGACAAGCAACCAATAAGTTTAAAAAATAGAAGGTGCGTTAGTTGATGGCTAATATCTAAAGTTAATGTTCTATTGGCTGAGTTTGAAAAATCTTAATAAATAATGATGATCGGAAGGAATCGCTAAATTTATTAAATCATAAATCTGCTTCTAGCACTAAAAAATTCACAATGAACCGACAAAAAATGATATTTGACAAAGAAAATATTCACATTTTAATTATTGATGATCAGCCCCACAACCTGCGGTTTATATCAAACATATTAACGAAGGAAGGGTATAAAGTTCAGCGGGCTATTTCTGGAGAAATGGCGGTTAATGCTAATTTAACCGTTCTCCCCGACTTGATTTTGCTAGATATTGCCATGCCCAAAATGAACGGATATGAAGTCTGTGCCAGACTGAAATCCAACGAGAAAACGAGGGAAATTCCGGTTATTTTTTTGAGTGTTTTTGAGGAAACTTTTCACAAAGTCAAAGCTTTTGAAGTCGGCGGTGTTGACTACATTACTAAGCCTTTTCAAGTGGAAGAAATTTTAGTGCGGATTGAAAGTCAATTGACTATACAACAGCTATCAAAACAATTAAAACAGCAGAATGCCCAACTGCAACAAGAGGTAGAATTTCGCAAGCGAACAGAACAATCACTCCGGGAAAGCAAAGCACGGTTGCAGAAATTGGCAGTCAATATACCGGGAGTTCTTTATCAATTTATAAAGCAGCCCGATGGAAGTTTCAAGTTTGAATATATTAGTTATGCTTGTCGGGAAATTTACGAATTAGAGAGTGAAGAAATATTAAGAAATCCCGAGTTTTGCTTCTATCAAAATCATCCAGATGACCAAGAATATCTAATAAAAAAAATTGCTACTAGCGCCCAAAATTTAGAACCTTTTGCCTTTGAATGGCGGATTATTACACCGTCGGGTAAACTCAAATGGCTGCAATCTAATTCTCGACCAGAAATGCGCGATAATGGCGATATTGTTTGGTATGGCGTACTTTTTGATATCAGCGAGCGCAAGCACGCAGAAATAGAAATGGCAGGAGCTAAAGCTGCTTTAGAACGGCAAGTTCAGCGAGAATTGCTAATTGCAAAAATAACTCAAGAAATTCGCTCAAGCTTGCAGCCAGAACAAATATTTCAAATAGCTGCAACTCAAATCGGTCTGGCATTCTGCGCCAATCGCTGTTTGATTCATAGTTACGTTACTACCCCCCAAGTCGATATTCCTCTGGCGGCCGAGTATCTCGAACCCGGGTACGAATCTCTTCGGAACGTACCCGTTCCAATTTGGGGCAATCCTCACGTCGTACAAATGATGATACAAGATCAGGCGATCGCCTCCCACAATGTTTATTCAGACCCTCTGTTGCAAGCTGTTCAACCGATTTGCCACAAGCTTGGGTTGAAATCGATGCTGGCAATTCGCACTTCCTACCAAGGCAGGGCAAACGGCGCTATCGGCTTGCACCAGTGCGATCGTTACCGGGAATGGACTTCCGAGGAAATCGACTTATTAGAAGCTGTGGCGGCTCAAGTAGGGCTCGCTATCGCTCAAGCTAAACTGCTCGATCGAGAAAAAAACCGGCTTGAGCAGCTCGATCGGCAAAATAAAGTGCTGCAAGCAGAAATTCGCACCCGCGTCCGCGCCGAGCAAGCTTTGCAAGAATCTGAAACAGAATTGCGGGCGATTTTTGCCGCCATGACTGACACAGTTTTAGTGAGAGATGCAGAAGGCCGCTGCATCAAAATCGCTCCTACAGCATCAACAAATTTGGTGAAACCTCCAAGCGAAATGATTAATAAAAGCGCCCACGAAGTCTTGCCGAAACCTATAGCAGATTTAGTATTAAATGCCATCCAACAAGCTCTAAAAACGAAGCAAACCATCAATGTTGAATATAGCTTTAAAGTCGGAGAGCGCGACGTTTGCCTCGATGCTAAAGTTTCTCCGCTGACTCCAGATTCAGTGATTATCGTGGCGCGAGATATTAGCGTTCGCAAACAAACAGAATCCGCACTCAGAGAGAGCCAGCACTTCATTCAAGCGATCGCTGATTCCAATCCCAACCTATTGTACGTTTACGATGTAATTGAACAGCGGAATGTTTATACCAACCGACAAATTTCGACCATGCTCGGGTACACCACCCAAGAAATACAAGATATGGGTACAGCAATGATGCCAATGCTGATCCACTGCGACGATTTGCCAAACTTTTTTGAAAGCATCCAAAAAGTAGATCAAGCCAAAGACGGTGATGTCATTGAATGTCAATACCGAATGAAACACAAAAACGGTGAATGGCGGTGGATGCACAGTTGGGATACAGTATTTCTCCGAACAGCCGATGGTAAACCCAAACAAATTCTCGGCACTGCTAATGACATCACAGACCGCAAATTAGCCCAAGAAAAACTGCTAGCGTCCCAACAAAGAATCTCATTTTTATTGCAGCAAACGCCTATCGCAGTTATCGAGTTAAACCTCAATTTAGAAATTATCACTTGGAATCCCGCAGCCGTGGCTATTTTTGGCTACAGTGAGCAAGAAGCGATTGGTCGAGTCGCCTCCGATTTGATCGTACCTGAAAGCTACCACCCGCAATTATCTGAGATTTTCAATCACGAATTGAATGCCAAATCCAGCGGCACTTCCGAAAATCTGACCAAAGACGGCAGAATTATCATCTGCGAGTGGTACAATACTCAGCTAATTGACGATAACGGTACAGCGATCGGCATTGCTTTAATGGCTGTAGATATTACCGAACGCAAGCAAGCAGAAACCGAACTGCAAGAAAGTGCTTTACGACAAAGAGCGATCGCGCGCATCATTGAAAGAATGCGGCAAACTTTAGATATCCGAGAAATTTTTCACGTCACAACCCGAGAATTGCGCCAAACCATGAAGTGCGATCGAGTCGCTATTTACCGTTTCAATCCAGACTGGAGTGGCGAATTTGTAGCCGAATCCCTTGATCGCAAGTGGGTTTCTTTCATCCAAGCACAGGAGACCGATTCTAACCTTACTGAAGGCGCTTTAGACAGTGAACTTTGCCTTGTCCAAAAATTGGATAGTGTCTCACCAGAAGTCCACGATACCTATTTGCAACAAACCCAAGGCGGAGCCTACAGCCGAGGTAAAACTTACCTTTGTGTCCCAGATATTTACAAGCAAGGTTTCGATAATTGTTACATCCAATTGCTAGAAAAATTTCAAGCTAAATCCTACATTATTGTACCAATTTTCTCTGGCAAAAAGCTCTGGGGATTACTAGCATCCTATCAAAATTCTGCTCCCCGCCAGTGGAGTGAAGCTGAAATCAACGTGGCAGTTGATGTAGGTACTCAGCTAGGAGTAGCATTACAGCAAGCGGAATTGCTCGCCCGCACTCAAAGGCAGTCCATGGAACTGATTAAATCCAAAGAAAACGCCGAAGTTGCCAACCGCGCCAAAAGCCAATTTCTAGCTTCCATGAGCCACGAACTCCGCACACCTCTCAACGCCATTCTCGGTTTTTCCCAAGTCATGGCCCGCAACAGTTCTATCACGGAAGAACAAAAAGAATACATAGAAATTATTAACCGCAGTGGCGAACATTTGCTAGAACTCATCAATGATGTTTTGTCAATGTCCAAAATAGAAGCAGGCCAAATTACTATCAATCCCAGCCGCTTCAATCTCTACAACCTTCTCAACAGTCTCAAAGAAATGCTGCAACTAAAAGCTAACTCCAAAGGTTTGCATCTAATCTTTGAAAATGCGGAGGATTTGCCGCAGTACATTCAAACAGACGAAGCTAAATTGCGGCAAGTTTTAATTAACCTGGTCGGCAATGCGATTAAATTTACTCAGCAAGGAACCGTTACCTTGCGCGTCAGCAGCCAAGCTAAAAAAGACCCCACAGAAGAAAACAAATCCCAATTGTATTTTGAAATAGCAGACACTGGTCCCGGCATTTCTTCCTTGGAACTTTCTACATTATTTAAGCCCTTTGTACAAACCGAAACTGGTCGAAAATCCATGCAGGGAACTGGTCTGGGATTGCCTATCAGCCAACAGTTTGTCCGAATTATGGGAGGTGATATTGCTGTTAAAAGTCAACTCGGTCAAGGCACAACTTTCAGCTTTAATATCTGGGTTAACTTAGTAACAGAAAGTGATGAACAAGAAAAACCGCCGATTAAACAAGTTATTGGTTTAGAAACCGGACAAGACATTTATCGGATATTAATAGTTGAAGATGTAGCGGAAAATCGCCAACTGCTGCTTAAGCTGCTGATACCTCTGGGATTTGAAGTCCGGGAAGCAACTAACGGTCAAGAAGCAATTGCTTTGCATTCAACTTGGAAGCCGCACTTGATATTAATGGATATGCTGATGCCCGTGATGGATGGGTATGAAGCGACAAGAGAGATTAAGAAAACTATCGAAGGTAAAGAAACAATAATTATTGCCTTGACGGCTAGTGCTTTTGACGAGCAGCGGCAAATAATTTTGTCTGCTGGTTGTAACGATTTGATCTGTAAACCGTTTCGGGAAGAGGTACTCTTTGAAAAGATAGCGCATCACCTCAACCTGCGTTATATTTATGAGAAAGAAAACTTATCTACTTCTTTTTCAACACCGACGCTGCTTAAAAGTTTGACCACCGAGGATTTGAGTGTAATGCCCACAGACTGGGTGGTCGAGTTGCACCGAGCAGCACTTTGTGTTGACGACAACCGCATCCTCGAACTGATCAAGGAAGTTCCCGAAACTGAGGCAAATCTCGCTAACGCTTTAACAGATTTAGTCGATAATTTTCGGATAGATATCATTATCGATTTAACTCAATTATATTATGATGAACGACCATCCATTACCAGCGACTCCTAAAGACATTCTGATCGTTGACGATATGCCGGATAATTTGCGACTTTTATCCACTATGCTGACATCTCACGGGTATCATGTCAGGAAGGCTATTAATGGACACTTGGCTTTGCAAGGGGCACAAATATCTCCTCCCGATCTAATTTTACTAGATATTAATATGCCGCAAATGAACGGGTATGAAGTTTGTGAGCAGTTAAAGTTAAGCGAAAAAACTAAAGATATTCCAGTAATTTTTATTAGTGCCCTAGATGACGTGCTGGAAAAAGTTAAAGCTTTTCAAGTAGGAGGAGTAGATTATATTACTAAACCGTTTCAAGTAGAAGAAGTTTTAGCCCGCGTCCAAAACCAACTTTCCCTTCGTTCGCTGCAATCCAAACTGCAACTGCAAGCTAGGGAACTGCACGATCGCAATTCTAGATTGCAGGAAGAAATCGCAGAACGGCAGCGGGCTGAAGAATCAATACGGTTTTTGCTGGAAACGACGCGGGCGATCGGCGAAGCTGTAGACTTTCACTCAGCTTTAGAAGTAATTCTGCACCATGTTGGCGAAACAATCGGATGGGATGTAGGAGAAGCTTGGATTCCGGATGCAGAAGGAACTGTGCTGCAATCTGCCCGGGGCTGGTATGCAAGCAACCCGAGGATGGAATCGTTCCGCACCCAAAGCCAACAACTGACATTTGCCATGAATATAGGGCTACCGGGACGAGTTTGGGCATCCAAGCAACCGGAATGGGTAGAAGATATTTCCCGGGGATACCCGCATTTTCTCCGAAGTCAAATAGCAGTAGAACTTGGATTCAAAGCGGGTTTTGGCGTGCCGATTTTGGTAGGCGATGAAGTATTGGCAGTGCTAGTTTTCTTTAAAATTTCGTCGGGTGGGAAAGATGCACGATTTATAGACGTTTTTAATGCTGTCGGCACTCAATTAGGTTCTTTGATTCAGCGCAAACAAGCAGAAGAATTGCTGCGTATTGCCCAAGAAAAATATCACAGCATTGTAGAAAATGCGATGGAAGGCATTTTTCAAAGCACGCCTTCAGGAGGCTATCTTAGCGCTAATCCAGCTTTAGCAAAATTGTACGGTTACGACTCGCCAGAAGAACTAATGTCCGAGATTAAAAATATTGCTCAGCAACTTTACGTTGACCCTGAACGCCGCCTCGAATTTGTGGCTGCTATGGATGCTGAAAATGCCGTTTCGGGATTTGAATCTATGGTATGTCGCAAAGACGGGCGCCGGATTTGGGTGTCAGAAAATGTTCGGGCTGTTCGAGATGCAAAAGGTGAGCTGCTCTACTATGAGGGTACTGTTTCTGACATTACCGAGCGCAAATTAGCGCAAGAAGCGCTAAAAGTTCAACAAGAACAAAGCGAGAAGTTGCTGTTAAATATTTTACCGAAACCAATCGCAGAACGCTTGAAGGCAGAGCAAAGCACGATCGCCGACAGTTTTGCCCAAGTAAGTGTTTTATTTGCTGATATTGTTGGCTTTACTGAGTTGTCTGCTAGAATGTCTCCCACCGAGTTGGTAAAGCGCTTAAACGTAATTTTTTCCCACTTCGACCAGTTAGCTGAAAAGTACGGTGTGGAGAAAATTAAGACTATTGGCGATGCTTACATGGTAGTCGGGGGATTGCCTACGCCGAGACATGACCACGCCGAGGCGATCGCCCAAATGGCCCTGGGAATGCAGGCAAAAATAGCAAAGTTGTGCGCCGAGACAGGGGAAAAACTGGCAATTCGCGTCGGCATCAATTCCGGGCCGGTGGTTGCGGGAGTGATTGGTGTGAGCAAGTTTACGTATGATTTGTGGGGAGATACGGTGAATGTAGCGGCGAGGATGGAAGCTACGGGTTTTGCAGGCAGCATTCAAGTTACTGATGTTACTTATGAGCTTTTAAAAGATAAGTATTTATTTGAGAGGCGAGGCGTGATTCCGGTAAAAGGTAAGGGGGATATGATGACTTATTGGTTGCTACAAAAAAAGTAAAAATGGGCATGGGGCATTGGGCATGAGGCATTGGGCATGGGGTATTACAACAAATAACGAATAACCAATAACCAGTAATCAATAACCAGTAATCAATAACCAATAACCAATAACCAATAATTCATGACTACTGACTACTGACTTCTGCTATGATGAAAGTAGTTAACGAAACTTTACATAATAGCCGTGACTGCACAACAATTAGTATCTGCAACGAGTTTTGAAAAGCTAATTTGGACTTGGAAAGGTCACAAAATCCAATATACCGTCCAAGGAACCGGCCGCCCTCTGATCTTGATTCACGGATTTGGGGCTTCGATCGGACATTGGCGGCAAAATATCCCCCCACTAGCGGCCGGCGGCTATCGCGTATTTGCGCTGGACTTGCTGGGATTCGGTGCTTCTGCCAAACCAGCCCTAGATTACACTCTGGAATTGTGGGAAGAATTGCTGACTGATTTCTGGGCGGATCTGGTACAGGAACCGGCGGTATTTGTCGGGAATTCGATCGGCGCTTTGCTGAGTTTGATGGTAGTCGCCAACCATCCAGAAATATCCGCAGGTGCAGTCTTAATCAACTGTGCTGGCGGACTCAACCACCGGCCCGACGAACTAAATTTCCCGCTGCGAGTAGTAATGGGGACTTTTACGAAATTAGTTCGATCGCCCCTGATCGGCCCATTTATGTTCAACAACATCCGCCAAAAACACCGCATCCGCAACACCCTGCGCCAAGTCTACGGGAACCGCGAAGCCATCACCGACGAACTCGTAGAACTCCTCCACGCCCCCTCCTGCGAGGCCGGAGCTCAACAAGTGTTTGCCTCGATTCTCACAGCCCCTCCAGGCCCTCAACCTTCAGAATTGCTGCCCAAAGTCGATCGTCCGTTATTGGTACTTTGGGGCGCAGACGACCCCTGGACGCCAATCGCCGGCAGCCAGATTTATCAACAATTGGCCGCCAACGATAAACCAGTGAAATTTGTTTCCATTCCCAACACAGGCCACTGTCCCCACGACGAGCGGCCGAGTGAAGTCAACGCTCTGATTTTGGACTGGCTGCTGGAAGTGAAGTAAAATTTTTCTGTTGAGGCCCCCTTGGGCGATCGACCAAAACCGCTGCATTACATAAGGTTCAGCCACGATCCACCGCATCGGCACCCCGGCCGCAGCCGACTCAAAAAACAATTTTTGTAAAAAGTATTGACACAATTTACTGAGTCAGCTATATTGATGGACGTGTGAGGAGCGAACCAGAAAGAGCACCGAGACGAAACACGGCCAGTCGTCGGTGCTCTTTCTGTTGGAACCCATTTTTAAGAATTTGAAATTATCTATAAATTCACATCCAGAAGATCCGTAAGCCCGCCCCGCCTTCTTCATTTCTTCCTTCGCGTTCTTAGCGTCTTCGCGGTTCTTTAAATAAATATTCGGATGTTGCAAACAAAGTAATTGACTTGATTTAATCTCAAAAAATCAGAAATTGTGGATTTTTTTTAGAATCAAAACTTGATTGCATAGAACTCAAAACTAGACAGTTATATAATAATAAAGTGTCGCTGAGTCAGGGCGAGTTGATATACATTTTTTCCAAATGTCGCTAAACTCGCCCCTGCGGTATTGGTGCTACAAATATCAACGATCGCCCAAAACAAATTGTTCGATCGCAGCCGCCACCCCATCTTCCTCCACATCCGGCGCCACCCAATCAGCAGTAGCCTTCACGCCCTCAGGAGCATTGCCCATCGCCACGCCCACGCCAGCGTAGGCAATCATTTCCACATCATTAAAATTGTCACCGATCGCCATCACGTTCGCCGCCTGCAAACCCAAAAGTTCCTCCGCTAAATACTGCACCGCATCTCCCTTATTCGCCAAAGGATGCGTAGCTTCAAAAAAAGTAGCAACCGATCGAGTCAAATAAAGCTCCGCAGGCGTGTAGCGCTGCCGCATACTGCTGAGCAAGCCGTCGAGTACCCCAGGATTCTCGCACAATGCCAAAACTTTCGTCGGTTCCCCCGGAAGATCTCGCCGCAAATCTTTAATCACTATTGGTTCAATGCCCGATCGTTCGGCATAAATTCGGGTAGCTGCGGTAATTTCCGGCACGTAAAGTTGATCCTCAATGTAGAAATGGATCGAAAGAAGCGGTCGCAAATGCGGTTCTTCAAAATGGTCTAACAGTTGCAGAGCAGTTTGTTTCGACAGCGGCAAGTGCCGCAGCCGTTTTTGAGTAGCGTGATCTTGAATCCATGCGCCCTGGTAGCAAATCAGTGGCAATGTTGAGCCGATGTCGCGGTGAAAACGCAAAGCTGAGCGATACATCCTGCCCGTAGCGACGGCCACTTTCACTCCCCGCGACTCGGCAGCCAAAATTGCCTGCTTGACTGGTTCTCGGATGGTATTTGACAAACCTGCGATCGTGCCGTCTATATCCACTACCAGCAATTGAATGTCTGCGGTGCCAAAAGCGCGATCGGTCGCATTAGCTGGATTTGAGGCAGTTATATTCTGCATGATTTTTTTAGATTTTAGCTGTTGATTTGCAAGCACCCATTTATTTTGGCACTGGCGGGATAGCAAAGTGCGACTTCTGATTTTTTGAAGACTAAAATATAGATAAGTAAATAAGCGACAAAAAAAGTATCTAGGAGGGCCCTTTAGGGATGGATTTAGCTCAGCTATATAATAGTAGCCAGTTTACTGCCGTAAAAACCACACTCGATCGGCGATGTGTATTTCCACTTACTTAATAATACTTGTGGTAAAAAAGAATGTAACTGTAGGCATGATTCAAAATCTTATGGCATCAATCATTCCCAATCTAACATTTAAAATTGTATAACCCGATATTTCAAATTATCCCCAAATCTCATGATTTCTATCCCTGGATACCGTATTTACGAAGAACTTTATACAAACCCTCACACAGTTATTTATCGAGGGATGCAGCTTGAGGAAGAAAAACCCGTTATCCTCAAAACTCTCACCCCGACATACCCTACCCCAGCGCAAATATCCCAACTACTGCACGAATCCGAAATTCTTAAAAATTTGAGTTTGCCCGGAATAGTCAAGCTTTACAAAATAGAAACCTACAATCACTTTCCTGTTTTAGTTTTAGAAGATTTTGGTGGAATTTCCCTAAAAGACTTTCTCAGCAACAACCAGCTAGAGTTACAACAATTTCTGCATATTGCCATCAAACTAGCAGAAACTATTGGTCAACTTCACGAACACCACATTATCCACAAAGATATTAAACCCAGCAATATTATTATCAATATCGAGACAGGAGATGTCAAAATTGCTGATTTTGCGATCGCCTCCCTGCTACCGGGCGAAAACCCCGCCCCCAGCGATCCCCATTTACTCGAAGGCACTCTCGCTTATATGTCTCCTGAACAAACGGGACGCATGAATCGGGCGATCGACTACCGCACCGATTTTTATTCTTTAGGCGTCACCTTTTATGAAATGCTGTGTGGCGAATTGCCTTTTCATGCGATCGATCCCATGGAATTAGTACACTGCCATATTGCCAAAACGCCAGTTTCTCCTTGTGAAAACAGAAAGCAGAAAGTAGAAAGCAGAAGCCTCGAAGGCAGAATGAATCAAGTAGGAACCAAGGAGATTCCTCAAGTCGTTTCCAATATAGTCATAAAACTCTTAGCAAAAACAGCCGAAGACAGGTATCAAAGTGCTTTCGGACTTTTGTACGACTTGGAAAATTGTCTCGCTCAACTGCAAACTACAGGCGAAATTTCCCACATAACCCTCGGCGAGCAAGATCAGTCAAGTCACCTGCAAATTTCCCAAAAATTTTACGGGCGAGAAGCAGAAGTTAATATGCTTCTCAGTATCTTCCAGCGGATGAGGCGGGGCAATACAGAAATCGTGCTGATTTCTGGTGGTGCAGGTGTGGGCAAATCCTCGTTAGTTTATGAAGTTTACAAGCCGATTCGGCTGGAAAACGGGTATTTTATTGACAGCAAATTTGAGCAATTTAAGCGCGATATTCCCTACGCTTTTTTGCTCCAAGCTTTTCAAGATTTGTTACAGCAAATTTTCACAGAAAATGCTGCAGAAATCCATGTTTGGAAACAAAAAATTTTAAAAGCACTCGGCGGCAACTGCCAAGTAATTATTGAAGCTATTCCCGAAGTAGAACTGATTGTCGGGCCGCAGCCCCCCGTGCCAGATTTAGGAGCAAATGAATCTCAAAATCGCTTTAATTTAGTATTTCAAAACTTCATCCGCGTCTTTGCTCAAAAAGAACACCCTCTAGTAATTTTCCTCGACGACTTGCAGTGGGTCGATTCAGCCTCTCTCAAGTTAATAGAACTGCTAGCAACTGACCTGGAAACTCAATATTTATTAATAATTGGAGCTTACAGAGAGCAGGAAGTAGATGCAAATCATCCCGTAATGCTGACAGCCGAAGCAATTAAAAAAGCAGGCGGAACTCTGAGCGCGATCGCCCTTCCGCCTTTAGATATAAGCAGCGTCAACCAATTCGTTGCCGATACTTTGAACTGCGCCCCAGAAAAATCCCTAAGTTTAGCAGAATTGCTTTTGCGAAAAACCGCTGGAAATCCATTCTTTTTAACTCAACTTATAAAATTTCTTTACTCAAAAAACTTAATTCAATTTAAAGTTTCACCCTCGACTAATTTGGTCGAGCTAGCTGAATCTAACCTGTCGGGCTTAGCGAAACCAATCTTCGAGCAAATTGTGAAAAAATGCCATATCACAGGCGAGTGGCAGTGGGATATCGAACAAATACAAGAAATGGCAATAACTGACAATGTTGTCGAATTAATGATAGATAACATTCAGAAACTTTCAGAGGCTACCCAGGAACTGCTTAAATTAGCCGCTTGTATCGGAAACAAATTTGATTTAAAAACTCTCTCGACAATCGCCGAAAAACCTCTGGCGTCCGCAGCAACAGACCTCGGTGAGGCACTTCAGTCCGGTCTGATTTTGCTCGTGAATAACGCCTACAAAATTCCGACGATCGCACTAGCAGCAAATACAGAAGTAACAGACACAATATCTAGAGAGTTTACGGATGAATTGTCGCTACCAGTGGCCGATCTTCCTAGCGCAACTTACAAATTTTTGCACGAGCGAGTGCAGCAAGCAGCTTATGCTTTAATATCCGATTACCATAAACAAGAGATCCATCTCAAAATAGGCAAAATTCTGCTGCAAAACGCACCGCCCGAGCAATTAGAAGAGCATATTTTTGATACCGTAAATCAACTAAATTATGCCAAAAAAATCATCAGCAGCCAGTTAGAACAATTTCAATTATGCCAATTAAATTTAATTGCAGGCCGCAAAGCAAAAGCAAGTGCAGCTTACGAACTTGCCCTGAAATATTTAACCGCAGGTATTGAACTGCTGCCCCCGGAAAGTTGGCAAACTGACTACGACTTCACACTTGCACTCTACGAGTCAGCAGCAGAAGCTGCTTACCTCAATACCGACTTTGAGCCAATGGAAAAATGGGCGAGAGTTGTCCTGCAACACGCAAAAAATGAACTAGACAAAATCAAAGTGTTTGAAATCAGAATCATAGCTTGTGCGATGCAAACCAAACTCCAAGAATCGGTAAAAATTGGTCGCGAAGCACTAACAATGTTAGGGATAAACTTTCCCGAATCGCCGATTCCCCTCCACATTCAGCAAGCACTGGCTAAAACCGCAGCTTATTTAACCGGAAAGAAAATAGAAGATTTAATTAACTTGCCGATTATGACCAATCCGCACAAGTTAGCAACGATGCGCGTGCTTTCCAGTATGTTTTCAGCTACATTTATAGTTGAACCTGTGCTGCTGCCGCTGATTGTGTGCGAGCAAGTTAATTTATCTATTAATTACGGAAACTCTACTTTTTCTGCCTTCGGTTATGCTAATTACGGAGCAATTTTAAAAGGAATAGTTAGAGATATTGAGTCTGGCGATCGCTTTGGTCAATTAGCTTTAAATTTGAGCGATAGATTAAATGCGTTAGAATTCAAAAGCAAAACGCTTAATTTAGTAGCATTCATTTTGATGAACGGCAAGCATCACGTTAAAGACTCTTTGCCGCTATTAGAGGACGCCTATCAAAGCGCGCTACAAAATGGGGATTTAGAATGTGTTGGATATGCAGCCGTAAATATTTGTCAGTCTTTGTATTTTATCGGTCAAGAATTGCCACAACTGGAACGGAGAATGGTAAGTTACAACCATTTGCTGTTTCAACTCAAGCAAGAAACTGTACTGACTTGGAATCAAATATATCGGCAAACTATTTTGAAATTGATGGGACAATTGGAAAGTTCACACCTTGTATTAGGTGAAGCATATAGCGAAGAAAAATTGTTGTCGCTGCTGTTGAAAGCTAACGATCGGGTGGGACTACAGCACTTTTATGTGCAAAAATTAATACTAGCGTATTTATTTGGAGATACTGCTACAGCGCTAGAAAATGCAGCGCAAGCCGAAGTATATTTAGACGGGGTTGCAGGCTTTATTAATGTTTCTGAATACCAGTTTTACGATTCTCTAGCCCGCCTAGCAGCCTATCCATCTGCCACAAATGAGGAACAAGAAGAGCATATTTTTTACGCTGTCAGTAACCGGAAAAAACTGCAACAAAAAGCGCTGTCGGCGCCTATGAATCTTCAGCACAAATGCGACTTGCTTACAGCAGAAAAAGCGCGCGTTTTGGGCAATGTTGTGAGAGCAATGGAATATTACGATCGCGCAATTGAAGGAGCCCAAGAAAACGGATACATACAAGTCCAAGCACTAGCAGCAGAATTGGCAGGAGCATTTTATCTATCCATAGGACGAGAAAAAAATTCTAAAACTTACTTGACAGAAGCGCGTTATTGCTATCAGCGCTGGGGAGCAACAGCCAAAGCAGTGCATTTAGAATCAAAATACTCGCACTTGCTAACTTCAAGCTCGATTTCAACTAATATTGAAACTCACAAATCTACCAGCAGCGCTTCCACTACCAACGACAGTGCAGGCGTGCTAGACTTGACCACAGCAGTTAAAGCATCGCAAACCTTAGCCGGCGAAATAGTTCTAGACAAACTGCTGGCAAAAATGATGAAAATTGTTATTGAAAATGCGGGGGCGCAAAGAGGCTTTTTAATACTAGAAAAAGAGGGTCAATGGGTGATTGAAGCATCAGGATCTGTAGATGTCGATCGCGTTGCTGTCATGCAATCAATTCCGATAGATTTTGTAGCCGACGATCGAGAAGTAACTTTGCTGGCAGTTGCAGTTGTGAATTACGTCGCCCGCACCCAGGAAAGTATAGTTTTAAACGATGCCGCCCGCGAAGGACAATTTACTCGCACACCCTATATAATGGCCGTCCAACCTAAATCAATTCTTTGCACTCCGTTAATTAATCAAGGCCAACTCACTGGCATTCTATATTTAGAAAACAACCTGACTACAGGCGCTTTTACACCAGACAGGTTAGAAATATTAAAACTGCTGTCTTCTCAAATTTCTATCTCCATCGAAAATGCCCAACTTTACGAGAACTTGCACCAATTCAATCACAATCTCGAAAATTTAGTACAGCAGCGTACCTCCGAGCTCTCCCAAACTTTAGAAGACTTAAAATCGGCTCAAAATAAACTGGTAGAGTCGGAAAAAATGGCTGCCCTCGGCGGGTTGGTTGCAGGTGTTGCCCACGAAATCAATACTCCCATCGGCATCGGCATCACCGCCGCCTCGCTGCTTGCTGAAAAAGCCACAAAGTTTTTTGAGGTTTACAGTAACGGCCAAATAAAACGTTCCGAGTTAGAAAAGTTTCTGGATACCGCCGTGCAAAGCAGTAATATGATCTTATCTAACCTCACGCGGGCAGCCGACTTGATTCACAGTTTTAAAGAAGTAGCTGTAGATCAGTCGAGCGAGTTAAAACGCACGTTTAATGTTAAAAACTATCTAGAGGAAATTTTGACATCCTTAACAGCCAAACTAAAAAGAACTAAGCACAAAATACAGATTAAGTGTGATGAAAATATTGTAGTGGACAGTTACCCTGGCGTAGTGTGTCAAATTGTGACAAATCTGGTGTTGAATTCCCTAATTCACGCCTACGATGGAGAAGACGAAGGAGTTCTGGCTTTTGATTTCAAACGAGAGGGCGATCGGCTAATATTTGAATATGCCGATAACGGCAAAGGAATTGACCCAGAAAATCTAAGTAAAATTTTTGAACCGTTTTTTACCACCAAAAGAGGTCAGGGAGGCACGGGATTGGGACTGCACATTATTTATAACCTTGTTACTCAAAAACTAAAAGGCACAATTAACTGCACAAGTCAAGTCAATAAAGGCACAAAATTTATGATTGAATTTCCCGCTAAAATGAGCAATTAGTTATGAGACCGCCAACATGGATATAAGTTTTATATAGGAGAACGATATATGTCAGAAGCTAGTAAAAACCTGTTGGCTGCAGGCGATGACGGATTAATCGCGGCGGGCGACGATGAATTAATATTTGCAGAGGAAGACGAGGCGGAACAAAAACCGCTAGAAGAAAGTTGGAAAATATTAATTGTAGATGATGAAATAGAAATTCACAATATTACTAAACTAGCGTTAAACGATTTTAAATTTGAAGGGAAAAGTATAACCTTTATCAGCGCTTACTCAGGAAAAGAAGCTAAAGAAATAATCCAAAATAACTACGACATAGCCTTGATTTTACTGGATGTAGTTATGGAAACAGACGAAGCAGGCTTGGAAGTAGTTAAATACATCCGCGATATTTTAAATAATCAAGTAGTGCGAATTATTTTACGCACTGGACAGCCCGGACAAGTACCCGAAGATGTAGTAATTGTCAGCTACGATATCAATGATTACAAAACCAAAACAGAACTTACTAACAAAAAATTATTTACCACAGTAGTCACCGCACTGAGAGCATTTAGATCGCTCAATCAAATCGAGTCCAGTAAAAGCGAACTAGAAAAAATTGCCCTTGCATCAGCTCGTTTTGTACCCCGTGAATTTTTGAAATTTCTCAAAAGAGAAAGCATCGTTGATGCCAGACTGGGAGACTCTGTACAAGCAGAAATGACGATTATGTTTGCCGATATTCGCTCATTTACAAGTCTGTCCGAAAGTATGTCTCCCCGAGAAAACTTTGAATTTCTTAACTCTTACTTAAGCCGAGTGGGCCCAGTTATCCGCCAGTACAACGGTTTCATAGATAAATACATTGGTGACGGGATTATGGCTTTGTTTCCTAACAGGGCTGAAGATGCTGTGCAAGCAGCAATTGAGATGCAGCAGCAAGTAAAAATTTATAATAGACACAGGCAAAATAGTGGCTATCAACCGATTTCGATAGGGATTGGCTTGCATACGGGGACTTTAATGTTAGGTACGATTGGCGAAGCGGAACGAATGGAAAGTACGGTGATTTCTGATGCCGTTAATTTAGCTTCCCGCGTGGAAGGATTGACAAAGCTTTATGGGGTGGCTATTGTAGCTAGCGTCCAAACCCTTTGCCGGATAGACGATCCTCAACATTACAAGTGCCGGTTTCTAGATCGCGTTCAAGTAAAAGGAAAACAAACACCTGTGGCTGTATTTGAAATTTACGATGGCGACTCGCCGACAATGATCGAACTAAAAGCACAAACTCAAACTTATTTTGAACAGGGAATTTTTTTTCACTACCAGCAGCAATTCGCGCAAGCAAGGCAAATGTTTCTGCGCGTTTTACAAATCAATAAGTATGATAAGGCCGCATCTTTTTATGCAGAACGCTGCGATATGTTGATGAAGAATGCCGTCATTATGACTCTCGAAGGTATTGAAATTTAGCTAATTGGTAATGGGGAATTGGGCATTGGGCCTTGGGCATGGGGAATTGAGAATTGGGCAGAAAAGAATTAGCAAATGGGCATCCGCTAAGATAGTCAACGGTGAACAGTGAACAGTGAACAAATAACTTAATTTATGCGTTTCAAATCCCTTGATGTTTTTCGCGGAATTGCGATTGCCTCCATGATTCTCGTCAACAACCCCGGTAGTTGGAAACAGGTGTATCCGCCGCTAGAACACGCAGAATGGCACGGCTGCACCCCGACAGATTTAGTATTTCCGTTTTTCTTGTTCATCGTTGGCTGCGCGATGTCTTTCTCGCTGTCTAAATATATTCAAAATTATTCAAAAACCGGAAGAGACACCTCAAAAATTACACAAACAAAGGAAAAATCAGAATCTGCTAAAAACCCTCTTTCTTCTTCCTTCTTCCTTCTTCCTTCTTCAAATATTTACTGGCGAATTGCGCGCCGCGCAGCGATTTTATTTATATTAGGGTTGCTGCTAAATACATCTTCGATCGCCCTTGACGTACTTCTCAACAGCGCCCCGCTTGAAAACTTCGGTAAAATCCGCATCATGGGAGTATTGCAGCGCATCGGCTTAGCTTATTTCATCAGTGCGATCGCCATTCTCAACCTTTCCCCCCGCCATCAAAAACTGCTCGCGGTTGCCGTGCTTTTGGGCTATTGGGCTGCATTAACCGTAGTGCCTGTAGGGGGGTACACTGCCGGCGAACTCACGCCAGAAGGAAATTTAGCAGGATATGTCGATCGGCTAATTCTCGGTAGCCAACACCTGTACAAAGGCGGCCCCTTCGACCCGGAAGGATTGTTGAGTACCTTACCCGCAGTTGTCACAGTCCTCACAGGCTACTTTACCGGAGAATGGCTGCGAGTACAGCCAATCAAAACCCGCACCAGTATCAACTTAGCAATCTGCGGCCTCAGTTGCGTGGTAATCGGCCACTTGTGGGGATTGTTATTTCCGATCAACAAACAACTTTGGACAAGTTCTTATACCAATTTAATATGAAGCTGCATAGAATAGGGCTTCAAGAATAAAATTGTAAGATGACAACGAACAGATTTCCTCAGGAGTGATTTTTTCAAGAACTTGTTGCAAGCGCTCTCGTAGTTGCCCAAGTGTTGTAAAAACCTCTCCAACAAGTTGCTGTTTGATATATTCCCAGACCCGTTCAATTGGATTAAGTTCTGGACTATGTGATGGCTGACAGACTGGAATTAAATTTTCTGGCCAATCGAGTTCATTAGTGATATGAGCACCCGCTTGATCCATTTGAATCAGGGCAATATCTTCACCCAATTGTAGAGAAACAGCGTCAATAAATTGCTGGAAATCTTCTCCATTAAGATGGGCATATTCTTGGCAAAAATGCCAGCCACTCAATGGTTCGACTACCCCATACAACCAAAAATTTTCACGCTTCCACAGTATGGGAGCAACTGGTTTTACCCCCCGGGCTGTAATTACTTTACCCGTCAACGTTTTCAGTCCCAAACGGGTAACATCAAGACACAAATATCGTAGCCGTTTACCTTTACCAAAGAATTTTTGAAACGTCAAGACTGCTGGGACGATGTTTTTTTAAAAAGTTCCACTGCTTTTATGTCCTGTAAAGCACTTTGCGGACGTGGCACTTTCAGTTTTGCTTGGAGACGATAATGCACCCAAGCATAAACTGTTGCATAAGTCAGTTCTAGACTATACTCTTTTTTGAGCCATTCAACAATTTCTCCGTAGCTTTTGAAGGCGGCTCCTTT
>NZ_JAUBUE010000087.1:0-9896 GCF_036705305.1 Microcoleus sp. B3-D7
GGGATGAAGCTGAGGCGTACTAATAGACCGAGGGCTTGACCTCTCTTTCTACATGGTAAGGATGATGACTTAATTCTGTGCAGTCTTCAGCGTTTTTCTCCCTTATTTTTTATTGTCTCTAGAAAGACGCAGTTGCACAAATCCGCTTCCATCCTGAACTCGGTTGTTAAACGCCCAGGTTGCAGATAGACCATATTTCAATCCTTCCAACTACTTTTAAATAAAACCTCCTGACGCAGTGACAAGAAAAGTCAAAAGCTGGATAAAATTAATGACATAGCCCTCAAACCTCTCTGAGAGAAGAGGAGCTGATTGCGTCTAATTTTCATCAATTCCGCAATAGTTGCATGGCAAAGCTCCCTACGCTTCGCTCCGCCCACGATTGGCTGTATCATCCAATCCAAAAGCTACTATGACGTTGTTGCGCTCGCATCGCATCAGTAAGGCGACCGATGTATTTCTGAATTCCCATAAGCTTGAGCTTGTGTCTTTGTAAAATCCTACAACTATAAGCTAAAGCTATTAAGAATATTAAAGTTTTATATTAAAGTTTTTAGGCGGTCGTCACAACGGTAACTTTTTTGAAGATTATAGCAGACTGTTTGACAGTCCTTAAACATTGATTCGATACGACTGCGACATTTACACGCTGTTACAGCTAGTTTCAATTTGCCGATATTGGTGAGTAAATACCAGCCTTCATCTTCGCCACTATTTCAATATTTTCTTTGCCCATAACCAGCGACATCAAAACATCCCAATACTTGCTGCTGATTTTAACTCCGGTCAAATAAAAGCTCGTACCTGGTACTAAACCACACTCACTTAACCGCTTAAATTCCTGTCCTTCTTCTTGAATATAGCGTCCCTGTTTTACTCTCAAAACAAACCTTATGTTCTTTTCACACAGCCCACTTATCAGCTTAACGCTCGGAAATTCAGGCGTGTCCTAAAAGGACAATTTTATAAATTTTTAGCAGACCAAGAATGGGGCAGATTAAGCTTTGTTGTTCTCGGAGGTTGCTACAGCCACAGCAAAGGCAATATCTGCCAGTACAATTGTAAAGCTCTCTTGTCCCCAATCAGGCTAATCATCAACAGATTTTTATCTGGTCACTGCGTTTTATCAATCGCGACCTTCAACTCTTGTTTATTTTTAAATTGAGTTCTCCAGATATATTTAAGTAGAAGAAACCAAAGCTTTTCAATCTTGAGGATAGGTACCTTGAGAAATCGTTGAATAGAACGTCGTCGGCTCTCAAACATGATAGGGGATGGCATCAATTTCGCCAATAACTCAATACTCACTTGTTTATGGGTTGCGAGCTGAAAAACTAAAATAGTCAGAGTCAAGTATTCAGCGTTTTTGAGCTGCTGTTGGAAACAAATTTGGTCTGATTGAGGTAACATTTTTAAATGATGGGGCTTCTTAACAAGACTGACCCCATCTTTTTTTTCCAAAAATCGGTCATAACCCCGTCGTCTGTATTGGTTGATATATTTTACCATAAGCTCAGGAGAGCCAGAAACGTTATATATTTTTGCGTCTCGAACTGATATAAAAAAATAAAATTAATAGTGTAGGTTTTGTTTCTCAACCTAACCTACACTATTAATAATTTGTGTAAGGGGAATGTTTATTCCTAACTCTCATTATTCACGACACGGAAGTTACCGAAATACGGATAACTGTTGTTTTCCTGAGTCCTTCTTCTTCCTTGCTTCTTCCTCTTTCTTTCAACGTCCCAATTCCTCGTTACTAATTCCCAAATGACTCGCTTAGCCACCACAATAGAAGCCATACTTTACCTAAAAGGTCAGCCAGTGTCGATCGCAGAAATTGCCGAGATTGCCAAGTGCGATCGAGCCGAAGCCGAAGACGCCATCATCGAACTGATGTCTGACTCGTCCCACCGCGACAGTGCATTAGAAGTCGTCGAAACCCCCACAGGATACAGCCTGCAACTCAGAGAAGAGTTTGCCAGTTTAATGCAAACTTTAATACCTCCAGAATTAGGTGTGGGAGCTTTGCGGACGCTGGCTGCGATCGCCCTCAAAGGCGGCATCGCTCAGCCAGATTTAGTTAACTTGCGAGGTTCAGGAGCTTACCAACAAGTGCAGGAACTTGTAGAAATGGGTTTCGTCCGCAAACGGCGGCCGGCTGAGGGACGGTCGTATTGGTTACAAGTTACCGAGAAATTTCACCGGTACTTTCAAGTAGACCAACTGCCAAAACAATTGCAAATTGACTTTCAGGCAAATTTGTACCCAAGCAATGACGAGTAGTTTGAAGTAGAATGTAACCAGCCAGAAATTAAGAATCGCCAAATGGTTTTTCACCCTGACTTTGACACATCCAATGCTCAACAAACCGCAGTCAATCCACTGCTGAAGTACCTCCAACACCAATCCCCGGAGGTTCTAGCCCGAGTCGCCAAGTCCGTCAGCCCCGACATCAGAGAAATTATCTCTCATAACGTTCAAGGACTGGTCGGCGTTTTGCCTTCAGAAAATTTTAACGTCGAAATTACCACTGACCGCGAAAACTTAGCAGGTTTGCTAGCTTCAGCGATGATGACAGGCTATTTTTTGAGGCAAATGGAGCAGAGGATGCACCTAGAAGAAAATTTAGCAAGCACCAGCTCGATTCAACCAAACTCGCCCAAAGACAAGTAAAAAGATCAACGGGTTGGGGAAGCCCGAAAGATGAAAGTTGTTCAGAAAAATCCATAATCCTGAATCATGGAGGCACAGGGAATTAAGAAACCGGGCTGTTAACCGGGTATCCCTTGCCCTACACCAAGGATTTTGGTGAAAAAACCCGGTTGCTACGTCCAGGACTATAAAGAATCAGATTTATCTTTCATCCTCCACCGTTTGCAACTAATAGCAGTTTCCCAAAAGAAAGCAACTGTAGGTAAGCTCCACATCCTTATCCCGTAAGTCATTCCCACTTCTGTAATCGAAAATCTCACATGGTATTACCCACCGGCGGAGCTACCCGATAGGGGAAAAGCACCCGGACGTACTTTTATATTCTGAACTTGACCCACACGGTTAATTTCCAGCTCGATTTCTTTGCCCACAACCGTGTTTTCCACCCGTTCTTGCACGTCCCCAGGAGTGTTAACCGCAATTCCGTCAACTTTTTGAATGACATCTCCGGGGCGCAAGTCGGCTTTTTGAGCGGGGGAATTTTCCACGACTCGCGCCACGGCTACGCCTTGATCGAGGGTAATTTTATTATTATCGAGCTGTTTGTTGAGTTCTGCCTTGGTCGCAGCAGTTAAGCTGACCATTTGAATGCCGAGATAGGGATGTTCGGCTTTACCTTTGGCGAATAACTGATCGGAAACTCGTTTGGCAGTTTCGATCGGAATTGCAAATCCCAAGCCCTGAGCGTCGGCGCGGATAGCGGTATTGATGCCAATTACTTCCCCTTGGTCATTGAGCAGGGGGCCACCAGAATTGCCGGGGTTGATGGCGGCGTCGGTTTGGATGAAGCGGACTCGCTTGTCGGGGATGCCGACTTGAGAACTCGATCGACCCGTAGCGCTGATAATGCCCACAGTCACGGTATTGTCGAGACCTAAAGGATTGCCGATCGCGATCGCCCACTGTCCCGGTACAATGTTGTCCGATCGACCCAAAGCCACCTGCGGCAGTTCCTTAGCATTAATCTTAACCACAGCGACATCCGTCAGCGGATCGACTCCCTGCACCTTACCCTCAAACTCGCGGCCGTCTTTGAGCGTCACCTTGACAGTATCCGTCCCGGAGACAACGTGAGCATTAGTAACGATGCGGCCGTCAGGAGTGAGAATAAACCCCGAACCGGTACCTCTCTTGATTCGTTCTTCCGGCTGCGGCAAATTCTCCCCAAAAAACCGGCGAAACAAAGGATTTTTGAAAGCTTCCGGCACTTGATTCGCCACCTTGCTTGATGCGTCAATCCGCACTACAGCCGGGCCGACTTTTTCGGCTGCTTCAGCAATAAAATTGGGATTGCTGCGATCGACCGCCCGATTTTCCAGAACAGGAGGAGAGGGATAGGGGGGGATTTGCTGGCGTACTACTGGCAAAACCAATCCGGTTTCCAGATTGTTTGAGCCTTGCAGATAGCGATTTCCCAACCATCCCATACCTCCGCCGATTGAGAGCACAGTCACATACAGGGTCGTTTGCTTAAAAGATAAACTCATTTAATAACTCCCGCTAGATACCTCATCCCCGCAGACACGTTCGGAATCAACAAGCGTTTTTGTCTTGGTGACGGGAAGGAAGCGGGGCGGGGCGTACCGCTTCCTCAAGAACATAGCTGTTAACTGGCTGGCGCTGACGGGCATCACAGGCAATTTTGCCGGATTTGCCAAGAGCGACTCAAACTAATAATTCTCATCCTAACTTGGCTTAGGCTGGGATTTACAGTCTGGGGGGTGGCTAGAGGTTGTAAATATGAAGGTTCACAGGATTTTAAAATTGTCAACTGTCCCCAATGAATACTTTTTTCTGTAGATCATGAGGTTTAAACGCTTATTTCCGGTGATTTCTGCACTAATTTGGTCGATCGCACCCGTTGGGAAAACGGCGGCAAATACCGCTAGCCCACCTGCAAATCTTCCTTCAGGTATACCTGTAGAAAACCCTGACCCCGCCCGCGATTGCCCGAGTCCGGCTATGTCTCGGTTGCGCCGCCATACTGTGGCCCAGGGCGAAACCATAGACAGCATCGCGCGCCAGTACAATGTGATTTCTGCGGCGCTGATCGGGATAAATCCGACTTTGCGGGGCGGTGAAGTATCTGCTGGAAGTGCGATCGTCATTCCTCCGTACAGTGGCATCGAGGTAGAAGTGCCTGCGGGCTGGAATTGGCAAAAACTGGCAGAAGCTTACAAAGTGCGCGCAGATTTGCTATTTGAGGCGAACGGGTGCAGGCCTTTGGGGAAAACGGTGTTTGTGCCTGCGGTGAATAGGTCGATCGGGCCTTCTATCAATCCCGATGCAACGCCATCGGTGCAAGGATTTCCGCTGCCCGCCCCTGCAGTGGAAGCTTTGCCTTACGGGCGGCAATTGCATCCGGCGCGGCGAGAATTTTTTTTCCACAGCGGCGTAGATTTTTTGGCGTCGGAGGGTACGCAGGTTTTGGCGGCGGGCGAGGGGACTGTCGCCTTTGCCGGGCCGCAGGGGGATTACGGGAATTTAGTGGTGGTGAACCATCAAGCGGGGAAGCAAACCCGCTACGCTCATTTGAAAGATATTGCGGTAAAAGTCGGTCAAAAAGTGCAGTCTGGAGGAGTTTTGGGAACTGTGGGGACGACGGGAAAACGGGACATTCCGCCATCTCATTTGCATTTTGAAGTTCGCTACAATTCGGGTTTGGGTTGGGTTGCTGAAGACCCGCTGCTTTATTTGCAAGTTACTGTTAAAAAATAGGATTGTTAGTGTGCTGGGGGGGTGACAACCCGCCCTAAATCCAGAGGGGGTAAGGATTGATCTGTGTGGTGGTAAAAAAAGATAGGCCGCATAATTGTTACACGCTTGCCTCTCCAAAAAAATATGTTACCAACATTTGACCAGACTCAGTTACAAAAACAAATGATGGAAAACCCGTTGATTTTACTCACAATGTTTTTGAACCTGATAGAATTTCAGAAACAAGTAACGATCGCACTAATCTGGTTCCTATTAATCACTTATTGGTTAACAACTTAGGAATGAGAATTAAATAACTTCCACAATAATAATTAAAATTGTAAGTTATTTAATTCGCGATCCTTATTGCCAGATCGCACATTTCTCTCAAATTCGATCGCCCGTTTCCCAAAAAGTCGATCGCACCTCCACAAAAAACCCGATCCGCCCTTTCCCTAAAAGTCGATCGCCCGATCAACCAAAAACCCGATCGCACATCAACCAAAAACCCGATCGCGGGGCCCCAGAAACCGGGTTTTTTCCTAAATACCTGGTTACAACCCACAGATTCGGGCAAAAACCCGGTTTCTTGGATTACCGCCCGCCGCTAACTCCCTCCAAACGCAGGAAATGCACCCGGCCCGATCGATCGCCCGCTACAACTGTCAATCCATCAGGGGCGATCGCACAGCAATTAAACTCAGCATCTCCGCTGAAACTAGCAACCTCTTTGCCACTAAGCAAATCCCAGATTTTCAGGGTGCGATCCGTTGAAGCGGAAACTGCTATTTTGCCACTAGGGGCGATCGCCACTGCTTTTACCTCGGAACTATGACCGGTGAGAGTTTTCAGTTCCCGGCCTGTCTCAGTGTCCCAGATTTTCAGGGTTTGATCATCTGAAGCGGAAATCGCTGTTTTTCCGTCGGGTGCGATCGCCACTGCATTTACCGGGTTACCATGACGGGTGAGAGTTTTCAGTTCCCGGCCTGTCTGAGTGTCCCAGATTTTCAGGGTATCCCCGGAACCAGAAATCGCTGTTTTTCCGTCGGGTGCGATCGCCACTGCATATACTAGGTTATTATGACCGGTGAGAGTTTTCAGTTCCCGGCCTGTCTCGGTGTCCCAAATTTTCAGGGTAAAATCCCATGAAGCGGAAATCGCTGTTTTTCCGTCGGGTGCGATCGCCACTCCATTTACCACGCTACTATGACCCGTGAGAGTTTTCAGTTCCCGGGCTGTCTCGGTGTCCCAAATTTTCAGGGTATAATCCCCCTCCCAGATTTTCAGGGTTTGATACCCGGAAGCGGAAATCGCTGTTTTTCCATCGGGTGCGATCGCCACTGCTGTTACCTCGGAACTATGACCCGTGAGAGTTTTCAGTTCCCGGCCTGTCTCGGTGTCCCAGATTTTCAGGGTATTATCCCTTGAAGCCGAAATCGCTGTTTTTCCGTCGGGTGCGATCGCCACTGCTGTTACCTCGGAACTATGACCCGTGAGAGTTTTCAGTTCCCGGCCTGTCTCGGTGTCCCAGATTTTCAGGGTATTATCCCTTGAAGCCGAAATCGCTGTTTTTCCGTCGGGTGCGATCGCCACTGCTGTTACCTCGGAACTATGACCCGTGAGAGTTTTCAGTTCCCGACCTGTCTCGGTGTCCCAGATTTTCAGGGTATGATCCGAAGATGCGGAAATCGCTGTTTTTCCGTCGGGTGCGATCGCCACTGCATTTACATAGTTACTATGACCCGTGAGAGTTTTCAGTTCCCGACCTGTCTCGGTGTCCCAGATTTTCAGGGTTTCATCCCCCGAAGCCGAAATCGCTGTTTTTCCATCGGGTGCGATCGCCACTGCTGTTACCGAGTTAGTATGACCGACAAGCGTCCGCAATGCCCCTTCATTCGCCCGCTCTAAATTAGCCTTCAAAGGCAACAGGCAAGGACTATCTTTCGATTGCCTTCCTTGTTCCAGCAACCCCTGAATCTCAGGCCTTTCAAAATCTAGCAACCTCCCCAACAAATGCCCTGCCAATTGCGTTTTATCCTCCTCCAAAATATGCGCCGACTTGCGAATTCCCCCTTGAATCAACTTCAAACTTTCAGTTTGCTCCCCCAACAATAAAACATCAGAAACCCTCGCCAAATCGTAATCCTCAATTAACCCTTGAACCCCGATCGCATCCAACTTCGCCTCAATAAAATCAAAATCCGTCAACAACTGATGCAGCCGTTCCCCTTGAACACTCTGGGCCAAATGCCCCGGCAAAGTTTCCAAAGCATAAAGCCGCTTTTCCGGCGACATTTTCCCCAACCGTTCTTTAAACTTACTCATCCCCGTACAAATCCTCCCACAAATTATCAGAAATCGCCGTTTCGATATCCCGCAGCCGCACCCCAGATTTCTGCACCACATCTTTTCTATGCAGGAATCTTTGGAAACTCGCGTGATAGATACTGTAATCGGGAGAACTATCGCCACTGCGCCGCAAAAACTGTTCCCAATCATCCAGAACTTCCTGCACGTCCAAGGCATCTTCCTCAGCAAAATCCGCCAAAATATCGCAGGAAACCGGCTTGCGAGTTTTCGTCAACAAATAAATCACCTTCAACTTCCGGCGGCGCAATTCTTTATCTTTAACCTCCATTTCCATCCGCGCCCAATGCTTCTCATAATATCCTTCCAACTCCCTCGGCAAATCTTGCAAATTCACATCGCTGTACTTGCCGCTATCGATATCATTCAGCACGTAGCGCAGGTACATAAAGTTATTCTGACTTTTTTCCGCCACCGCCGCCACAAACTGTTCGCGCTGCAAATTTTGACGGTTAATCCAACTCTGAATAGACGCGCTATTGCTGGTGCGTTTGTCAATATAAAGTTTCACATCCGCCAAACTTTCTGCACTGTACTGCATCAAATCGAAAACCTGATGATTATTTGGGAAAGGCAGAGATTCCGGCCGCTTGGAAACAATAAAATAAACATTATCCGGCAAAGCATCCGGCAAATACAAAACATTGCTGCCGCGCCCCTGCAAACTGAGATCCACTTCATCCAGGGCATCGACGACAACAATCAACTTTTTGCCGCCCAATTTAGCGCTGACTTCCCCCAACAATCGACTGAGAAAATTGCCATCTCTGGTCGCATTTTCCAGCAGTTGCGGGTGATTTAGTTGAAAGCCTCGAATTAACTGAGTGCAGGCATTTTCCAGAAATTGTTCGGCGCGGACAATGCCTTGAGATTGCGAGTTAAAATGGGCAACGCAGCGCCGCTTCAGCAGCAGCACTAACTTCGCCATAATCGAGCTTTTCCCGACTCCCGGATCTGCTTCTAAAACAAAATACCCTTTGCGATTGTTCTGCAAAAATTCGGCAATTGCTGCAAACACAAATTGGCGGCCGGTAAAGTCTTGAGTCCGATCTTGAATAATCGTTTCGCACTCGTAAGGAAGCGGCAATCGGGGTGCGGAAATATCAACAAATCGTTCCAGTGATGTTTTAATTTGCGCCAAATCGGATCGGATGCCAATTTCGATCGCCTCCAATTTCACCATCACTTGACAAATCTGTTGCTGCGTTGCCACAGCCTCCAACTTTTGCAGAATTTCCCCATTTTGCAGCCCCAAATCTCTCAGTTCCGTCAAAGCAATTTGGTGCAGATTCAACAGCATCGCGGCAAACTTTTCTCCTCCCTTCGCCGCATCCATTTTCAGCACTTCGCGGTACGCTTTCGGGAAAGTTGCGTACAGTTTTTCCGCGACAAATTCCACAATTTCCGCATCGAAGGATTTGCCCTCGCTGGCGGCGAATTCGTTGAGGAAAGTTGCCCAATCTGCCGTTGTCAATCCGGTAACTCGATCGAACTCCTCGGCATCCGCAGAAAAAATCTTGGTTAGCTGGTCTTCGGAAATAATTAAACCCCTTGACAAGTCGGCTGTATTCGTGTTAATATCCAGCCAGTATTCAGGAGTTTTCTCGGCTAATTGACAGAGTGCTGTTTCTGGATAAGGCAAATTTTTGGTTTCGGCGATCGCAATTAGGCGATCGGACTTCGCAACCTCTCTCAAAATATAGCCTATCGCCTCACCCGCTGCCTTAATCAAATCGTGATTATCGAGAATCCTCGGATTTTGGCTCAACCGTTCGGTCATCCGATTTGCCAGTTCATCAGCGGCGATAGTCTCAGCGATACTACCAGCAATTGCTGCTAAGATAGAAACTCCCCCAAGTGCGATCGGGCCGCCCATCATACCCGCTGCTGCTTGAGTTGCCGGATTGGCGATCGCATTTGAAATAACTTGTCCAATAGCCATCACCGCACTGCATCCAATAACCCTAGTTTTAAAATTAGCTAAGTCCATTAGCGGCATAAAATAAACATTCCTCTTTTAAATAGTTGGTAGTAATTATAGGGTGCATCTCAGTTTTGCAAATCCCTGAAAAAATAGCTCAAATGAAAAAGCTAGTAAAACCGTAAAAAAAACGATG
>NZ_JAUBUE010000016.1:0-116627 GCF_036705305.1 Microcoleus sp. B3-D7
GAAGTCATTGCTTCTTTGACGGGATGGCAATTCATTTTAGATGCCTTATCTGTAGCAGAACTTTAGGAAATTGGTATGAGATGGGGGGGTTACTGTGGCGATCGGGTGAAAGAAAATCGCTTGACACTTGTCCCCAAACCTGAATAGGCTGTTAACAATTGTATCTGGCTGGCTTTTGGGAAATCTCAAAGACAGTTGCTAAAAATCAAACGGATGTTAGAATTTTGCAAATTTCAATAAGTCTATAAAGTTTTAATCCCCTCGCGGGGAAAAGTGAATTGCGACTTTATTTTCACATTTTTGCTCAATCCTCGATTGCCTCAATACCAAGTTGCTTAAGTCGCTCAAGATGCTCCTTCATGGCTTTGAGCTGTTCTGGGGTGTGTCCCTGCCAATCTGTAACCTCACCACAAACCCGTAGCGGATTCCGAGAACGGTATGACTTTGTTGGGTTTCCAGGGAACTTCTTGTCCGTCAAATTGGGGTCATCTTCAATCGGACCAGTCGGCTGTACTATATAAATTCTGTCTGGTCCTTCGCCCAAGGCAAGTTCAGCTCCCCAAATAGCAGCATCCAAGGTGGCGGTTAGATAGACATAGGATGCCTTCTTCCTCTTACCGTAGTTTGAATTAAAGCCGGGTTCAATCAGGTCTCCCTGCTTCAGATTTGCCTTAGTGCCATGATAGAACCTTTGTGAACTTAGGTCTATTGACTTGTCCTCACTTCTGTTTGTGATCATTGTCGTTATATTCTTTGTGAATGTATTTTCTTTTACTACACCTCAGCAGGCTGTTTTTCTTGAGTCTTGAGCCACTCCGTTGCCGATTTCGATTCAGCCTGCGCTTTCTCCGACTGAGTAGCTAGCCACTCCTGATCAGCATTTTCATCACCACCAAAGGAAGCTAGGCATGGAGCAAGGCGGTGAGCCTTTTTCATCCAGACATCTTCAGGTGTTAAAGGTAACATCACCAAAAATCCCCCGCTACAGCATTACCGTAACGGAGGATTTTTGTCAACCTACAAAATCAACTTTCTTGCAGTTTGTTATTAGCTTCTGTCAATAGCAGCCACAGGCTCAAAACTCGGAACCACAATCTCACCATTCTGCTTAGTCAACTGGTTGTACAGTCTTTCAGTATTCGGGAAATTCGCAGCCGGCAGAGTCGGGAAGCGACGGTAAGGAACAGTATCCTCCCCAAACGCCTCGGCATATTCAACGCTGTTCAACATCGCGTTGATAAAGCCCTTAATCCCTTTACTTGCCAAGATTTGGTTGTAGGTCCGAATCTCCGCTTGATTGCGGGGAGCGCGGCCCAAGAAGTGCTTCGTTCCCAACTCAATCACCTTAGTATTGGGATAAGGTGCGTAGAACTGTTTGACGTACAGCGAGGAACAACCTAAACCTTCAATGAACTCCTTGAGATTGATTTCATTGTTGCCAAGTTTGCTTTCCAGCGCCGTGAATTCATTCTTCACAACGTAGGGATTCAAGTCGCGTTCAAAAACTTGACGGTAAGCAGCTTGAATTAAAGTTTTCAAAGCTACCTTGTCCGAAGTAGTCGTCAGCTTGAACACCTTAGTTTGTTCGCGCCGCTTGCTGACACCTTGAGCGAGGCTATTTTGTAACTCGAAATCGCCCCGATCGAGCGCAGTGCCGAGTTCGATAAACCGAGGAGTTTCTGGCGTCTGAGCTTGGACATTTTGCTCAGCGACGGAACCCGATCGCATCGTCCGCATCGACAAACCACCCGGAGTCACATAGCGCTCGTAGGGCACTGTATCTTCCCCGAAAGCTTCGTTGTACTCCGTGCTGTCCATGATGCTATCGACCAGCGCGTAGAAACCCTTCTTGGCGCAAATGTCAAAGTAAGCGTTCATTTCCTGGCGGCCATAGGTAGGGCGTCCCAGGAGTCGGCGGTGAATGTACTCGATCGCCTTACAAACGTAAAGCTTGCTCCAGTACATATTGCGGAACACGTCCGACTTCGCCAACATCCGAATAAACTCGCGCATCGGAATCTCGCCGTTTTCCAGCTTAATTTCCGCTACCTTTTGGCGCTGGCCGTCGAACACGTCGCGACCGAACACTTGCAGGTAAGCAGCCCGAATCACAGCTTGTGTGGAACTTTCGGTATATTTGACACTGGAAGCATTGCTGTAGCTGCTGGAGGCACCGCGGGCAGTTTTCTTGGAAGCAACATAGTTGCTCGGTAACTGGTCTAATTTAAAGACCTTGGGGCCCAGAGAACCAGGAGCAGCACCGCGAGCCGCCGGATTGCTCAACTGATTGTCAATCCCCGCACCTTGACGGATCAGGATACGGCGAGTGTCTTTGCCGAAGGGAGCCGGACGGCTCTTGGGGTTGCGAGTTTCTTTCGGGAAAATCGCGCCAAACTGAATTTCTAGGGGGTCATTGCCAACACCGTAAACGTGCTGGTCTGGCAGAGGCTGGTTGTAGCCGGCAAACAAGGTGATGAACTGAGGAACCTTGCGGAACGGAGCGCTGAAATTGAACAAATCAATTTGGGGGCCCCAGTTGCGACACTCCTGAGCTTCTTGGCCCAAACCGCGCAGGTAAGGCACTGTTTCTTCGCCGAAGTAATCGGAATATTCTTGCGAATAGACCATCGCGTCTACGAGGGCTGGCAGGCCACCTTTGCT
This sequence comes from Microcoleus sp. B3-D7, assembly GCF_036705305.1. Lineage (NCBI taxonomy): Bacteria > Bacillati > Cyanobacteriota > Cyanophyceae > Oscillatoriales > Microcoleaceae > Microcoleus > Microcoleus sp. B3-D7. The sequence continues at coordinate 2,662 of NZ_JAUBUE010000016.1, forward strand.
GACGATCGCAAAATACTTGCTAAATTCCTCCCGCGAGCTCAAACCGCGACCTAGGAAGTGACGAGCGGCTAATTCTACAGCGCGGCTGTTGACAAACGGCTCGTAGAATTGCTGACGGTACAGAGGAGATTTGCCAAGACGGCGAATAAACTCTTTCATCGAGATTTCGCCATTTTTGACCTTGGATTCTAAGTCAGAAATGCTTTGGCTGTATGCGCGGGTAATATCGCGCTCAAATACTTGGCGGTAAGCTGCTTTAACTACTTCTTGCTTTTCCCCCGCAGACAGACCGGTTTTCATGACGAATTTCGATCGCCGCTCGGCTGCGTTGAAGTAGATTTGAGGCAGTTGCAAGCCTTGCTGGTCGTTGCTTTCGCGCTGCCGCACCTTGTCTGAAGGTGTGGGAGCTTTGAATTCGGTAATTGCTACGTCGAAATACTGTCCGACGATCGCCGCGGCCTCTGCATTATTTCTGAAATAGCCCAAAGATGCTGCCTTCATTTCCTGCATTGCCACAATTGTGGCCGCCGAAGAGCAAGCATTTTCGATGATTTCCCGCAATCCGCGCACGTTCACCGAAATAATGTTCGGGTCGCCAGCTACGATCGCGTAGGTGATGTAGCGCAAAAACCAGCTCAAGTCGCGCAGAGATTTGGTCATGTTGCCCGGGCCGTAGCGCGAGACATTGATCGGCTGAAATCCTGCTGGGATTGGGCCGCTGTAGCCGCCACCGTTGCCAGAAAATAGATTTCCTAGCCCCAAGAAACCGCCGCCACCGCCGTTGCCGCCAGAGCGGCTTTCTACGTAGGTGACATTTCCCAGTTTCATGCCTTCAGAGACATTCGCCGTACCGCCGCGAGCCGCGCCTGCTACAGCCATCGCAGGTTCTTGTGGTCTTTCCAAAAATGCCAGCGGGGAACCGCCGGTAAAAATCCGGTTGGCTGCGCGGGATACTATCAGTTCCGAGTTTTGGGTCAGCGTCGCAGAGATATCGATCCGAAGAGCCCCTGAACTGAAATAACTTGCCAGTTCGCTGAGTTCGCCCCGCTGTAGAAAGCGGTCTTGCTGTTCTGCTTGCGAAATTGTTGCGACCGGTACAGTTTGATATAGTTGCGGACGCGCAACCGAGCTTCCACCACTTGCTTTTACAGTCATTAGACTCTTTCGCTCCCTATCCAAATAGTTGCAGCATTTAACCCGACTAACCTTGCCTTCTCATGCAGGTCAAAGTAGGTATTTTTGCTTTGTTTACTTTTTGCCTTTACCTGTCACGAGGTTCGGGCGCGCTTACTTTCTTAGATTAAAATGTTTTGGTTTCATCTTTCTGCCAGCGGGGAAATGTCCGATCCGAAGGCAGGCACGGGGTACTCCCTCCGCTGCGCTCCGCCGGCATACCCGTGGAAAAAAAGACTCGGCAGGAGAGTTGCCTTTGGGCGATTGCAGCAAGTGCCGTGAATTAAGGGAAAAGAAAATCAAAAATTTTCTTCTGCCTTTTTCTGGATCTGTGACTTTCTGCGGAAAGACGCCTCCGCTTCACCCGAAAGCTCCGCGGTGGGTTATTGACAGTCCTCGTTTGTTAAAAAGCCTGCCGACATTTATTGTATAGATTTAAGAGAGCGTATATGAGAAAAAATGATAAGTTTTATTACGCAGAAGCTGTCAGGGCTTGGCTATCAGGGTTTAGTCGATCGCCCGATCCCTCTGTTTCAGGCTTGCCCAAGGCCAGCGAAGCGACTCTGTGGTTGCGAGTAACGCAGCAACAGAAGTGCATGGCCTAGCGCTGTTACCCCGTAGCTACTGACAACCAATCTCAAAACCCACGCCCTATTACCTCACCTATGGATACTACGCCTGATATCAGCGCTGCCGTGCGGCGGCTTTACGATACTTTCCCTTTCCCGCCCGATCCTTTGTCAGATGAACCGCCTCCTGGGTACAACTGGCGCTGGAGTTGGCCTGATGCTTACAATTTTTGCACCGGCCAAAAGCCGCCAAAACTCGATATTCGGATTTTAGATGCTGGCTGCGGCACTGGTTCGAGCACCGATTATCTGATTCACCTCAATCCTGAAGCTTCGGTGACGGCGATCGACCTGAGTGAAGGTGCTTTGAAAGTAGCACAAGAACGGTGTCGGCGATCGGGAGCGCGCGAAGCTGATTTTCGCCACCTCAGCCTGTACGATGCCGCCGAGTTAGAGGGCGAGTTTGATTTGATTAACTGCGTGGGCGTGCTGCACCACTTACCCGATCCGATCCGTGGCATTCAAGCGCTGGCGGCGAAGTTGGCCGAGGGCGGTTTGATGCACATTTTTGTGTATGCTGAGCTCGGACGCTGGGAAATTCAATTGATGCAAAGGGCGATCGCACTTCTCCAAGGCCCGCAAAAAGGTGACTATCCCGATGGTGTGAAAGTCGGCCGTCAAATCTTTGCTTCTTTACCAGAAAACAACCGTCTTGTCAAGTACGAAAAACAGCGTTGGGCAGGAGAAAATCAGCGGGACGAATGTTTTGCTGATATGTACGTTCACCCGCAGGAAATTGACTACAATATTGAGACTTTGTTCGAGTTAATTGACGCTTCGGGATTGGAATTTATTGGTTTTTCAAATCCGGGATATTGGCAGTTAGAAAGACTTTTGGGTAAAGCGCCGGAATTGATAGAAAGAGCTCAGGGTTTGACGGAACGGGAGCTTTATCGATTAATTGAATTGTTGGATACGGAAATCACTCATTACGAGTTTTTCTTGGGCAAAAAGCCTGTTAATAAAATTGATTGGTCGGACGATAAGGCTCTTTTGGCGGCAATTCCAGAGTTGAGTGGTTGTATGCACGGTTGGCCGAGTCAACAAGTGTTTGATTGCAACTACCAATTGCTCAATTTGTCAAGTGCGGAATTTGAGTTTTTGCAAGCTTGCAATACCAAAACTGTGGGAGAGATTTTGGCGGATGTGGAGATGGGATTGGATGAAGTGCGATCGATCTTATCAAAACAGCTAATTTTGCTAACACCGAAATTATAGGGCTTTTTCATTATTTGAACGAACCGCGAAGACGCCAAGAGCGCGAAGGAAGAACTGCATCTCTTTCTTTCTCTTCCTTCGCGTCCTTCGGGCCTTCGCGGTTCATTTTATCTTACTCAATTACTGACTCCCGGTAAAATCCGAAATGGATTGACACAGGCCCCCGTCTGCGGCTACGCTTTGAAGTTAGAGGTTGCTTTGCTTGTAGAGGAAGTAGCCCGCGTCGCCCAAAAATCTAGTTGCACTGCCCAAAGCTGCTGGTAACAGCAATGGACAGCTAACCGCCAAACTGATCAAAGCAGTCTGGAGGCTAACGGAGTATCTTAACATCCTCTGTAGCCGCCCTGCTATGTCTTGAAATGCGGGGCGGCTGGGTTTTTGGGTTTTTCTAGAAAACCCAAAACCAGGAGAACATATTATGTCACAGGAATTCTTGCCTGACGACAACAAATTTGCACGGCCAAATGACGACTCAGCAGCAGAATCGGAACAGGATGTGGTGTGTGTAACGGTGACAGGTTCGCCCAAGGGTGTCAGGGAAACCATACTCACCTTGTACCGCCTGGGATTTGCCGAAACCGGCGATTGGAGTCCCGTACAGCGTGCAGCTAATCCGAAGCAAGTGATGAGTGTGCTGATTCGCCGTCGGAAGCGCAAAGCGTAGGTGTTTGCTCGTTCCCAGGCTAGAGCCTGGGAACACATTCCATGAGCATCTGCCTCCTGTTTTTATTTTTATCCGTTAGCGAGGCAGAGCCTCTGGATCTCGGTTCTCAGGCTACAGCCTGGGAACCAGTTAATAAGACAAATATCACGCACGTTATTTTACTAAATCAGGATAAGAGCATATCCTGATTTAGAGGCTGAAACATCTATAAATCAAGCTAGGCGGGGATACTCCAATATCCCCGCCTAAGCCCTGTAACCCTTATAGCTACTTCATGTTATAAGTATCCTACTTAGGATTTATAACTTCCATATTGTTTAATTCCTCTGACTTACTTTTCCAACCTTCTTGATAGGCTAACTCTCGATCCTCCTTAGAAGTCTGTGACTTATTAATATCTTCTTCAAGACGTTTATTCTCAAGTGTATCTAATAGTTCTTCATATTTCTTTTTGTAAGAATCTTCATTATCATTTGGAATCTCTCCAGAACTAATAAAAAGAAGCATACAATCCACCCATCCCATTATATGAATAAAAACTTCCTCTGGAGTTTTATAGGGTGTAGTTTTATATTCTCTAAACTTACCTCCAGCCACAGAATAATCTTTGGATACGACATTTCCTGCTACTATTGGTTTATAGGAAAGCTTTCCGCAGTAAGAGTTTAGACTGAGTGGTTCAAAGTCAACAGTGCCTTCATAATAACGAGGTTGAGGAATACTCATAACAAAATACCTTAAGAGACAAACGTTTTCTATTGTAGTACATCAAATGTTTATGTGGCTACTTAACACAAAAAGCTAGACCAACACAACCCCGAACCACTCCGAACCGCTACTTTTTCACACTCCGAACCGCTTCAACCGCGCTGTGACCGCTCCGACCGAGGCAGCCATACCACACACGCTTAAGGTACTAAAAATGTTAATTTGAGGGTTTATAAATGACTAATTTTTAATTTTTTTATAGGTGTGTTCGAGATCAAATATTTCTTTTTCAGTGATTTAGAATCACCTAGTAATTCAAGTAATGATTCCTTATAAATTCTATCTATATCTTCAGGGTTTACATTTACTCCTACGGTTAACCCATCGCCTATAAACGCTCTAAAAAGAAACAACAACTTAACAAAATAAGGAGGATGAATTAATACGAGAGCATTCTGATTAAAAAAACCTTTAAAAAACCATATATTAAGCCATTTACTAAAAAATTCAGATAAATTATCACTAAAAATATGTTCTTGGGGTTTGAGAATTATATTTTTTGGTTGAGCTATAATATTCTGAGTTACAAAATACTCAGGTAAAGGTTCCCATTTAATAGTCCTATCTGTCGTTAAATGAAAAATTGCAACAATTGACATATTGTGCAATATATTCAAATATTCACCCTCTTTATTTTCATGCCAACTAATGCTGATTTTTTCTCAAGGTCTTCTTGCTATTGGTTTGTAAACTATATGACGCCATTTGCCTTGTTCTTTAGGACGGCACAAATAATACTCTAACTCTACTTTTTCTAAAACTTCAGCTTCATCACTTATGCCATACCAAGCTTTAAAAAAGCTGCTGTAAGGAGTATGTATTTTCACCATCTTAGGCTTAATCGTTTCTATTTCTGAGTTAGTTTGTTCTGGTAGTAAAACCTCTGTAATATTATCGCCATTAGAATCAGTTAAAATTTTTCCTCGTTGATATTCTTCTCCCAACTTAATATAATTTATTAATTCAATGACTTTAGTAAAAACTTTATCCGAATCATTATCAATAAAAATGTTTTTATTAAAAATAAACACATAGTAAAGGATTTTTCTTAAGATATTTTCATTAACAGGCAGGCACAAATAAAGAACTATATTTGAAAAAAAGTTACACTGACTTTGAGATGATTTATTATGATACAAATTTAATGAGATATTTTTAATATCATTTCTCTTCTTATAAAACGTAGTTAGCCATACATTAATATCTATATTATATTCAACAACCAATTGTTCACCTCTTTTTATACGATATTCAAGCTCGGGATTACTAATCTTTTCAAAGTAAGTTATCCCTTCGTTAAGGATATCTTGAATTTTATTCTGAAACTTTTCTAAACTTTGCTTTTTCCCCTCTGAATCATTATATTGTGAACTTGTATTACTCTCGGTTCTCTCATGACAATCATTTTTCCCTGTATCTTTATAATGTGAAAAATGAGCCGATCTTCTCACACCTAAATTATTTAAATCACTTCCCTTCTTAAAAAAAACACTTTCATTACACAGATAACAAGTTAGATATAAAACATCATAGGATTGATAATCAATTGCATCGTCATCCGCTGTAAAAAATTTATTTAAGGACATGGAAAAAGCAGTTTTCATAAAAATTAAATAGTTATTTTTATTGATTAATTTATAAGATTTGTATATCCAGAACATCAAGTCCCTATAATAACATATCTATATTAAACGTCAACTATTGACATAAGGAAGACCCATAAAATCAGATGAACTATATCTGTAAGACGGTTTCTGCATTTATTCAGCCATGACGCAACCACGCTAAACAGACCACACTAGACCCGCCACACTCCCACCGCTCCGACCGTGCCACCCCCTCCCACCACATCCAGTTTTTAAAAAAGCTGTGGGTTATGACGTGCAAGTGTGAAGCAAAAAAGCTAGACCGCCACCGCTCCAATCCGATCGCTCCGACCGTGGCAACCTTGCCAGACGTTAGACCCACGCTAGACCCGCAAACTTTGCCTGTGATGCAACTCTGCCAGCCTTGCTACTGCCACAGGTAATCATCCCAAAACCCGCTAGACCCCGCCAGATGGTGCATTTTGTAGCCTTGCTTGTGGTGTCGGGGCGATCGCCCCCTGTCGATCGGACTGCCGCCAATTTTGGAGTCTTATTGGTGGAAAACCCTACTAAATTCGGCAGACATCAAAGCCTGTCTTGCTTTTGCCGCAAACCATGAGAAAACTGATCCGCCTTGGCTACTTTCAACGTCAGGGTTCTTTTTTTATCCCTACTTGCTCAAACCTGAAATCCTGACCTAAACAAACCAGGATTATTTGCCGTTATAATTACGCTTATTAGTACAAAATATTGCTTTATGAACTACCACTCAATAATCCACTGAAAATGATGAAAGAAGATACCATTAACATCGTTGGTTTTCATGGACATATTTACTTCGACGCTGATAATCGCGATGCCGCAGCGCGTGTACGAGAAGGATTGACTCAGTTTGAGGTGCAGCTTGGGCGTTGGCATGACAAACCCATTGGCCCCCACCCCCAAGCAATGTATCAAGTTGCATTTTTACCAGACCAATTTGGCAAAGTGGTTCCCTGGTTAATGCTGAATCGTGAGGGGCTCAATATTCTCATTCACCCTGAAACAGGCGACGATGTGGCAGACCACACGAAACATTCTTTGTGGCTAGGAGAGAAACTAGAGTTGAATGTCGAATTCCTGCGACCTAGGACAGGCAACGCCAGCTTATGATCGATCCGCGCCCAAGGCGAGGGCGTTACTTCAGACTGACTTATCGCTGACAAGAGATAATTAGCCGCCGATTTGAGACATTGTGCGGCGACTATAATTTCCTGTATTTATTAATAATAGTTATAATATCCTTAACAAATGACTGAATAAATGTATGAAAATTAGAGCAATCATCCATCCCGCAGAAGAAGGTGGCTATTGGGCTGAAGTTCCCGCACTTCCTGGGTGCATTACCGAAGGAGATACTATGGAAGAAGTGATAGCTAATTTAAAAGATGCGATGGTCGGTTGGCTCGATGTTGCTAATAGTCATGAAGCAATCGCGTAGCCTCGATATTTACCCCACTCTATCCAAGCTGATGCCATCAGTTTTACCCTTCCCCTTTGTTCCGGTTTAATGGGATTTTCACCCGTAATTTCATTCAATGCAGCTAACCAGTAAAGGGGATTTTTTTTCAGTTCCGATAGCAACAGCGGTACGACTTGAAAACCCATATTAATAATTTCCTGATATGCAGGATGCTGAGACATTTGAGCTGTCGAAGACATTCCCCCAACTTCACTTTCCCATTCCGTAGCAAGAGTATAAAATTTGTCAATTACCTCGATCGCAATTTCAGCATTTTGATTGCAAATATCTCGATCGGTATTTGCTGCGGGATTTTCTCGTTGCGCGATCGAGCTTTCAATGCTCATCAAGATTAATTCTTCGATCGATACATTCATCTCGGCAGCAACTTTTTGTAGCTTCAGAATCAGCACGTCTGAAATGGCGATCGAGATGGTGTTCATCTGACTTACAAAATTGGATGATGTCTTAAGTGTACCAAATAAATTATCGATACAGAGTTGACAAAGATCGATCGCCCATTTTTGCCCCAGTACCTGAAGCGCAGCTATCCCGTAGGGAATCGCCCCTCTGGCCCACATAACAAAAAGAGCGATCGACGAAGGGTTGTTCACCCGCCGATTTGAGACATTGTGCGGCTGTAATTTCCTTGAGTAGTTCCCGAATCTCGCTGCTTGAAATTAATCTCCGGTTTAATCTCTAATATGTGCCGCACTCGATCGCGCAATTCGCTTGTAGACACCCCATTCCGTAAAGCAGTTTTTAAGTCAATTTGACCAGTTTCGTTCAGCAGACAAGGCCGCAGCCACCCGTCAGCAGACAAACGCATCCGGTTGCAGCGATCGCAAAAACACTCGGACATTTGGCTGATAAAGCCTAAAGTGCCCTTCGCCCCCGGAATTTGAAACACATCCGCCGGGCCATTTCCGCGAACTCCCGACTCGGCTAACCCGTATTTGTCGTTAATTTGTTGCCGTAATTCGGCTGAGGCTACCCAACCTTTATCGCCAAATAAATCCCCATTCCCGATCGGCATAAACTCAATAAAACGAACGTGCCAATTACGGTTAATTGTTAACGCCGCTAAATCCAATATTTCGCCGTCATTCACACCGGGAATTACCACAACATTCAGTTTCAGCGGGTCGAATCCAGCTTGATAAGCCGCTTGAATTCCCTCCCAAACCTGCGTCCACCGCGATCGTCCCCGACTGCCAATTATTTTATCAAAAGTCTCCGGTTCCAAGGAATCCAAACTAATATTAATCCGGCGCAAACCAGCATTGTAGAGATTTTCCGCCATTCCCGCCAGCAAAAAGCCGTTGGTTGTCATTGACAAATCTCGCGTTTCCGGCAAAGATGCGATCGACCTCACCAATTCCACCACCCCAGGCCGCAGCAGCGGTTCCCCACCAGTCAACCGAAACTTGGTAAATCCCACGGGTATAAAAACTTCCCGCAGCAGAGTTAGCAATTCCGAGTGAGTTAACAACTGCTGCTGCAATACATAGTCCAACTCGCTACCTTCCGGCATACAGTAGAGACAGCGGAAGTTGCAGCGGTCTATCAAGCTAATCCGAAGGTAGTCTACGGCATCCATGTCAATAGTTTGTAATATTATTTAATTATAAATGGCGATCGCATTTTCTGCAATTATTGATAGAAAGCAAAAAACCTGCATCGATTTCTCTCTTTTCTCTTACTCTGTGCTCTCTGCGTCCTCTGCGGTTAATAAAAAAAATCTAGTTTGCAAGTCTATACATCTATGACATTCTTTGAATTTGAAGCTGATTTTGTCGAAGCTTTGCGCTGCATCCCGATGCAAGTACGTCTCAAGTTAGATACTTGCGGCATTAAATTGAAGTTGCAGGATTGGAATCATTTTAACCAAGCAGAACGGCAAAGTCTTGTAGAGTTATCTTGCTTGACAGAAGCAGAAATTATTGATTACCGAGAAAAGCTAAATCAAATATTAATTCAACAGACAGGCAAACCGGGAACTGATTTGGCTGTTGATGAAAATCCCCCGTGGATGGATGCTGCAACTGTACCGGAGTCGGTTTCTGCAAAAGCGCAAGAGCTCGGCGTGACAATTTCTTTGGCCCAGTGGGCGAGTTTGCAGCCTCTACAGCGATTTGCTTTGATTAAGCTTAGTCGATCGAGCCACGAGAATAAAAATTTCATCCCGGCGCTTCAAGAGTTTAAGGTTATTGAATGATATCGAATTTGAATTAACTCTTGTAGGGCGCAGAGGCAGACAAGGGAGAGTTACCTCATCGATTCGCGCGATCGTCCTCTGTACCCTCTCACTAAGTGAGACTTACTTAGTGAGAGGCAAGAGAACAATATGTAAAAAAGTGTTATCTGGCGGTGGAAGATTTAGGGTAAGGTCGATCGGACATTTAACGGCTTGAGGTTTCCGAAGCGCCAGACACCAAATTCCGAAAATATGATTAATTTTATTTTAAGTATTGTTACCGCAGCGTGGTATGATTTTTCTGAGTTTGCAAAGCACTCGCCTGCTACCTGCATTAGTTTCTGAGCTTCGTGAACACGCAAAACACACCCACCGAACCCGCAGCAGCAAACGAGGATATTCCTCAAGCTGGCACAGTCTCGACAGTTTCGACAGCTTCGTCCGAGACAAGCAATCCCATGCAAGACTTTTATCGCCTCCAACAAGAGTTGTTGGCGTACACCCTTGCTTTTACGGCGATTATTTTTATCTCCGTTTGGATTTTTTACTCCCTCAACATTGCCCTGAATTATTTGCTTGGGGCGAGCACAGGTGTGGTTTACTTAAAGATGTTGGCTAGAGACGTTGAACGAATCGGCAGCCAAAATCAACGCATCAGCAAGACACGGCTCGGTGTGTTTTTAGCGGTGATGATAGTAGGAACACAGTGGAATCAGCTACAGATTTTACCGATATTTTTGGGATTTCTGACTTACAAAGCTGCGCTGTTGGTTTACGTGATCCGAAGTGCATTAGCACTAGACTACAGGTAAGTCAGGCAATTCGAGCAAAACTCAACTCATCGATTTGTATGGGGAAGCCCGTTGAATGGCAATGCTTGACGTTCTAAACACCTTTAATCGTTTCCCCCTCGCCGAATTGGAAGTTGGCCAGCAGTTGTACTGGCAACTCGGCAATCTGAAAGTGCACGGGCAGGTTTTTCTAACCTCGTGGTTTGTAATTGCTGTTTTAGTCGTAGTTTCGATTTTAGGAACCCGCAAAATCCAGCGAATTCCCAGCGGAATGCAAAATTTTATGGAGTATGCGCTGGAATTTATTCGGGACTTGGCTAAAAACCAAATTGGGGAAAAAGAATATCGCCCTTGGGTACCGTTTATTGGTACATTATTTCTGTTCATCTTTGTGTCAAACTGGTCTGGCGCTCTAATTCCTTGGAAGCTAATTAAGCTGCCATCAGGCGAATTGGGAGCTCCTACCGCTGACATCAATACGACGGTAGCATTTGCACTGCTGACTTCTCTAGCATATTTTTATGCAGGTCTCAGCAAAAGCGGCTTGGGGTATTTCGCCCACTATGTTGAACCGGTGCCTTTCATGTTGCCGTTCAAAATCATAGAAGATTTCACTAAGCCTCTGTCCCTAAGTTTCCGTTTGTTTGGTAACATTCTTGCGGACGAATTGGTGGTCGGAGTGCTAGTGTTGCTAGTGCCTTTATTTGTTCCTCTGCCAGTGATGGTTCTGGGACTATTTACCAGTGCAATTCAAGCTTTGATTTTTGCAACCTTAGCCGCAGCCTACATAGGTGAAGCTCTAGAAGGCGGTCACGGCGAAGAACACCACGATTAACTAACGATAAACGGCGAAGAATGAAGGAGGAAAAAGAAAAATTCTGAACTCAAACTTACTCCCGTTAAATCGGACAATTCTGTAGACTATCTGTTCTCAATTTTGTACTTTAGATAAGGAAAATCATCATGAACCCAACAGTTGCTGCCGCTTCCGTAATTGCCGCCGCTTTGGCAGTAGGTTTAGCTGCAATCGGCCCTGGCATCGGTCAAGGAAATGCAGCAGGTCAGGCTGTAGAAGGGATTGCCCGTCAGCCGGAAGCAGAAGGTAAAATTCGCGGCACCTTGCTGTTGAGTTTGGCGTTCATGGAAGCGCTCACAATTTACGGTTTGGTCGTAGCCCTAGTGCTGCTGTTTGCCAACCCCTTCGCATAATAATTTGAAATTTTAGATTTGAGGTTTTGGCGATTCTAATCCAAAATCTCAAATCTAAAATCGATTAAGCGAATTAGATGGAAGCCGTCAAAAAATCATGATGCACTGGACAGTATTACTAGCAGTTGAAGAAGCGGCTAAGGAAGGGGGACTGTTTGATATAGATGCTACGCTGCCTCTGATGGCGGTGCAGTTTTTAATTCTAGTCGCAGTCTTGAATGTAATTTTTTACAAGCCGCTCAGCAAGTCAATTGACGATCGCGCCGATTACATTCGCAACACTCAAGTCTCCGCCCAAGAACGCTTGGCAAAAGCTCAGCAACTAGCGCAGCAGTACGAGCAAAAACTGGGAGAAACTCGCAAACAGTCTCAATCAGTAATTGCTGCTGCTCAAGCTGATGCCCAAAAAATTGGGGCAGCCAAAGTAGCTGAGGCTCAACAAGAAGCTCAAGTCGCGCGAGAAAAGGCTGGGCAAGAAATAGAGCAGCAAAAGCAAGAAGCAATGCGCTCACTAGAACAACAAGTAGACGCGCTCAGCGGCCAAATTCTCGAAAAGCTATTAGGGCAGTCGCTGGCCAAATAGCGAGACCGAAGAGTTTTAGATTTTTGATGGAATCTTAAATCTAAAATCGCTTCACCCAATCTGCACGCGCAATTATGGAAGAGTATCATGGGGACTGTTTTATTGCTAGCCACAGAAGCTAGCGGCGAAGGTGGTTTCGGTTTAAATTTCGATATTTTAGAAACCAACCTGATTAACCTGGTCATTATTATTGCAGTGCTGTTTTATTTCGGGCGCGGATTTGTAGGTAAAATCCTGACTGAGAGGCGTTCGGGCATCCAAGAGGCGATTCAAGAAGCAGAAAAACGCCAAAAAGATGCAGCAGCAGCTCTAGCAGAGCAACAGCAAAAATTGACTCAAGCGCAAGCAGAAGCGGAACGAATTCGGGCCGCGGCTGAAGAAACTGCCAAGAAAGCAAAAGAAGCAATTCTAGCTCAGGCAGCGCAAGACGTTGAAAGAATGAGAGCAACAGCAGGTCAAGAGTTGGAAGCGGAGCGGGAAAGAGCGATCGCCCAACTGCGATCGGCGGTTGTATCTCTGGCATTAGCAAAGGTGGAAAGCCAGCTAAAAACTAGCTTAGACGATAGCGCTCAACACCAATTAATCGATCGCAGCATTGCGTTACTGGGAGGCTAAAACGTGAGTACAGTCAGCACAGAAGTCTTACAGCCTTACGCATCTGCCTTGATGTCACTGGCTCAGTCCAGCAATCTCTCAGAGAAGTTTGGCGAAGATATTCGTTCCTTGCTGAGCCTGCTAGAAGGTTCGGAAGACTTGCGTCAATTTTTAGCCAATCCGCTGGTAAAACCGGATGCTAAAAAAGCCGTGATTCAGCAAATAGCGGGTGAAGAAATGAACCCCTTGATGCACAGCTTTCTGAAGCTATTAGTAGACAAAGGAAGAATTCTTTTTTTAGAAGGAATTGGCAAACAATACTTGGCAAGGCTCCGAGAACTCAACCAAACAGTATTGGCTGAAGTTACATCGGCAGTCCCGCTTTCAGACGCTCAACAGCAGACTGTGCGCGAGAAAGTGCAGGCGATGACCAGCGCTAGTCAAGTAGAAATTGAAACCAAAATAGACGCAGATTTAATCGGCGGTGTGGTAATCAAAGTAGGCTCTCAAGTAATTGATGCCAGCCTGCGGGGACAATTGCGCCGTCTGGGAATTCGCTTGAACTCCTGATTTAACGAAGCAGGAGGAAGGAAGAAGGAAGCAGGAAAAAGGAAGCAGGAAGAATCAAACAGGAAGCAGGAATAAATTAATTTCTGTTTTTGAGTTGTTAGTCCCAAATTCTTACTACCAAATCCCTATTCTTTCTTGCGGAAAACATCGACAGACAACTAACAACTGACAACTGACACATAATAACTAACATGGCAGCAATCAGACCTGACGAAATTAGCAGCATTATTCGCCAGCAAATTGAGCAGTACGACCAAGACGTAAAAGTCTCTAACGTCGGTACTGTTCTCCAAGTAGGCGACGGCATTGCTCGGATTTATGGCTTGGATAAAGCCATGTCTGGAGAATTGCTAGAATTTGCCGACGGCACCGTGGGTATTGCACTGAACCTGGAACAAGATAACGTCGGTGCAGTGTTGATGGGTCAAGGCCTCGGCATTCAAGAAGGTTCGGCAGTTACTGCTACTGGCAGAATTGCTGAAGTCCCCGTTGGTGAAGCAATGTTGGGACGGGTAGTTGATGCTTTGGCCCGTCCGATTGACGGCAAAGGAGAAATTAAAACTACTGAATCTCGCTTGATTGAATCTCCGGCACCGGGGATTGTTTCTCGCCGTTCTGTTTACGAACCCATGCAAACAGGAATTACCGCTATTGATGCGATGATTCCGGTGGGAAGAGGACAACGGGAACTGATTATCGGTGACAGACAAACCGGTAAAACTGCGATCGCGATCGACACGATTATTAACCAAAAATCGGAAAACGTGATCTGCGTTTACGTAGCGATCGGTCAAAAAGCTTCTACAGTAGCTAACATCGTCAACGTCCTGCAAGAAAAGGGCGCGATGGACTACACGATCGTAGTAGCAGCCAACGCTAGCGACCCCGCAACCCTGCAATACTTGGCTCCCTACACAGGTGCTAGCTTAGCCGAGTATTTCATGTACAAAGGCAAGCACACTTTGGTCATTTACGATGACCTTTCCAAACAAGCACAAGCTTATCGCCAAATGTCTCTGTTGCTGCGCCGTCCTCCCGGTCGCGAAGCTTATCCCGGAGACGTGTTTTACCTGCACTCTCGCTTGCTAGAACGCGCTGCTAAATTGAGCGACGATTTGGGCGAAGGCAGCATGACTGCTTTGCCAATTATCGAAACCCAAGCTGGTGACGTTTCTGCTTACATTCCGACGAACGTAATTTCGATTACCGACGGTCAAATCTTCCTTTCTTCTGACTTGTTTAACGCTGGTTTGCGTCCGGCAGTAAACCCCGGTATTTCGGTATCGCGGGTAGGTTCGGCGGCTCAAACTAAGGCGATGAAAAAAGTAGCCGGTAAGGTGAAACTGGAATTGGCACAGTTTGAAGAACTGGCAGCATTTTCTCAGTTTGCTTCTGACTTGGATAAAGCTACTCAGAATCAATTGTCGCGCGGTCAGCGCTTGCGGGAACTGTTGAAACAGCCCCAAAGTTCGCCTCTGCCGATGAACGAACAAGTTGCTGTAATCTATGCCGGTATTAACGGCTATATGGATGACATTCCTGTGGAAAAAGTCAGCAAGTTTACTGTTGGTTTGCGCGACTATTTGCGGACTAGCAAGCCGAAGTACGGTGAAATTGTTCAAGGCGGAAAAGCTTTGACTGATGAAGCTGAAAAGCTGCTGAAAGAAGGCATCACTGAATACAAGCAAAGTTTTCTAGTTTCTGCGTAGTAGACAAGTAGGAATTTTGAACCGCAGATGAACGCGGATTAACGCAGATAATCTGAAGTTAATCTGCGTTACTCTGCGTTAATCTGCGGTTTTAATTAAGAAGATGCGGGCAAGGATGTAAGGAGAAAGTTATGGCAAATCTGAAAACTATTCGCGATCGCATTAAGTCGGTCAAGAACACTAAAAAGATTACAGAAGCGATGCGTTTGGTGGCCGCTGCAAAGGTGCGCCGCGCTCAAGAACAGGTGACTGCTACTCGGCCTTTTGCCGATCGACTGGCAGAGGTATTGTACGGTTTAGCGGAACGCTTGCAGTTTGAAAACCTGGATTTGCCGCTGCTGAAAAAACGCGAAGTGCGATCGGTGGGACTGTTGGTAGTTTCCGGCGATCGGGGTTTGTGCGGCGGCTACAACAGCAACATCATCAGATACGCCGAAAATCGCGCTAAGGAAATCAAAGCTGAAGGCTTAGACTATAAATACGTGTTGGTAGGACGCAAAGCTACTCAGTACTTCCAGCGCCGCGAACAGCCGATTGATGCTACTTACGCTAACTTGGAACAAATTCCCACAGCACCGGAAGCGGCACAAATTGCTGACGAATTGCTTTCCTTGTTCCTGTCGGGAACTGTGGACAGAGTTGAGCTAATTTACACCAAGTTTGTGTCGCTAATTAGTTCGCGTCCGGTAATTCAAACCTTGCTGCCCCTCGACCCCCAAGGTTTGGAAACTCCCGATGATGAAATCTTCCGCTTGACATCGCAAGGCGGACAGTTTCAAGTATCGCGGGAGAAGGTTGCTTCACCTACGAAGAGTTTGCCCAGGGACATGATTTTCGAGCAAGATCCGGCGCAAATTCTGGAGGCTCTTTTGCCTTTGTATTTGAACAACCAATTGCTGCGAGCTTTGCAAGAGTCTGCTGCTAGCGAGTTGGCGGCGCGGATGACGGCGATGAACAATGCTAGTGAGAATGCTAGCGATTTGATCGGTAGTTTGACGCTGACTTATAACAAGGCGCGGCAAGCGGCAATTACTCAGGAAATCTTGGAAGTTTGCGGCGGTGCTGAGGCTTTGAACGGTTAAGTTTGAGTTGACAATTTGTTGATTTTATGGTATGCGTCTGGGGGAACTCAGGCGCTTTTTTTAAGATAATTCGGCGGTTGAAACTGCTTTTACACAAACGAAGTCCCTCTCGCTTGAGACTAAGAAGGGTATTTAAGCCAGATTTGTTATTAGACTATCTTCCCGCGTTCCTCTAACCACCGCTGAAATGACTTCTGACTTTCTCCAGATGGTTTACCGAGAATAATATTTTTGATGCTAATATCTTCGTCAATATCTGGCCAGTGGATTCCATCATTTCCACCAATAAATCGCCAATTATTGCGTTCGTTTGGTGTGCTATGCAATAGCCGAGGATACCAAGCTAAAGGAACAGAAATAGTACGACCATCGGATAGATCGACTGTTAGCAATGTCGTCTGTAACAACTACGTTTTGTGCTTGGGGGATTTCTAGCAACTCAACCATTAAAGAAGTCATTTCAACCTGCTAATAACTGCGATCGACTATTCCTGCACAATCTCATACAAATCTTCGATCGACAAATCAAAAGTCCTCGCCAACTTGTGCAAGGCTGTCACATCAACTGTTGCTAATCCGGGCGATCGGGCATAGGTTCTGAGCGTGCTGTAGACTACTCCCGATCGCTCTGAAACTTCTTTCAGCGTCCAGCCCTTCTCGGCAGCAAATTCTCGAACCCGCAACTTAATTAATCCCATAACCTCTTGACAGTTGACTAATATAAGTCATACAATTTTATTGTAAAAAGCGATCGCCCCAACGTCTGGAAAACTTAAAGACGATCGCCTATCAAAGTTCAAATCCCATATAAGGGACTGATCTATCTATCAAATTCCCAAATCAGGAATCGATCTATCCAAATCAGGAATCGATCTATTCAAATCAGGAAACTTATCAACTATGTTAGCAAGCTTTCGACCAAAATCAACCCCCAGACACAGATTGAGCCGGTTTGTGACGAAAGAGGCGATCGCGCGGCTGCTGAAAATCAAGGTAGAACAAATATATCGTTTCGAGTGCTGGGCGCATATCTTGTACGTGCACGCCAAAGGCATGAGTCGGTTTGTTAGTTATGCCGACTTTCCGCCTGTTTTGGGAGTGGAATCGCCCTCTGGTTTAGATTTTGGTTATTGGAAGCGCCGGATAGCGAGTCAGAAACAGAGACACGCACCGGATTTTTGGGTAGATTTCTATGCGGCGAGATTTCAGAAAGCTGTTTGTGTTTCTGAATTGTTGGAGTGGGGGGAAATGGTGGGCGTGATTAAGTTTATGTTGCGATCGATAGCCCTGGAGTCGCTGCGAAAGGTTTACACACAAGAGAAATCTCTCCTGGAACATTTCTAACTGCTGTTTTTTTAAACTAGAATGACGAACTCATTTCCTGCTTAGATGCGAGAACAAGATGCTGAATTCGTACTGCCTTGGGTGAAAAATAAATTGTCGCCTAAAACCACCGCACCGGAAGACTTTAACTGGCTTTTGTTAGCCGATGTTTTCTCCGCTAAGGCTCGAAAAAGTCAAAAGGATTCAGGTTTGCCCGATCGCACATGGGCAGAAGTAGCAACCGCAATTTACGATCGCCTAGCCAATGATGCCGATCGCAAAAAACCATGTAGTGGCGAGTCTTTTACGATTTCCTCAATGATGCTGAGGGCTGGGGCGATAGAAAAACACGGAGTAATTTCCGGTCATCCTGTTCTCGATGTTAACTTAATTCTACAATGGTTTTGGAACAATATCAAAGAGTCGTGCGAAGATGTGGAAAAAAAGCAGCTAATTGGAAAACGCTACCCATTGCAGAAATTCGCGAGTTAAGACAACTTAAAAATCGATTGAAAGTTATCGCAGCACTCGCTGACAGCGATCAATATGTTTTAGATGAACATCTCAACAGTTGGCTTTCCCTGCAGGAGAAACTACCGTAAAAGTGCGGGTACTCATCACGCAATAACTTCTCACCGTATCAGCCATAATAGTAACAAGTAAGTTTACTAAAAGCGAATAAATAACTATGGTCACTGCTACTGCTGCACAGAAGAATTTTACTTTAGAAGACTTCATGGCCAATCCCCCCGACAACATGGAATGGGTGGATGGACAACTCGTGGAGAAAAATGGAGCCACGCTCAAGCATGGTAAAATTCAATCAAGCCTGGGTTGTGCTTGGGCAAATTACATGATTTCCAGCAAACAAGGAGGAGAAGTTTATATTTCACCACCTGGCCGCACTAACCGACAAATTCGCCGCCCAGATGTCGCTTATCTCACACCCGAATTAGTTGCACAATTTGGCAATCTTGCCACTTTACCCCAAAGTTTCCCTTTAGTTGCAGAAATAGTTTCACCCACCGATATCGCTGAAGATGTATTTCTCAAAGCACAGGAATATTTAGAATCTAGCTGTCATGAAGTCTGGCTAGTTTTTCCAGAAAGTCGTTTAATATTTGTCATGACTCAAAATCAAATATTGACATTTCGAGCCGACGATACCGCCCGCACCCAACAAATCCTGATCGGTTTTAGCATCGATGTCGATCGATTGCTAGCTTAAACTAAATTCTACAACCTTTCATTTAGCAGCACGCAACACAAAACTCTCCTCTACCCGTTGCACCAGTTCTGAAATCAAATTGCTACAATATGTTTAAGAATCCTCAGTCCGCCTTCGCGGACTTCGTTTGTAGAGCATCGGAATTCTATTCGGTGGTATTGAATTAATATCCCACCATTATCGGAGCAAACCGCCATGTCAGACGACTTTTCCTTAGACGAGCTTTTAAATAGAAGTTACTACGCTTTCAAAGACGCAGAAAACCAAGTGGGACAGTGCAATGTTTTAGTCATCGGCAAAACCGGCGTCGGCAAAAGTACCCTGATAAATTCCGTTTTTCGCCAACGCTTAGCAGAAACCGGAGTCGGCCGCCCCATCACTCAAGGCATTCGCCAATATACCAAACCGAATTGCCCAATTACCGTCTACGATACTCCCGGACTCGAACTCAATGCCGAACAAATTAAAGTTATTCAATTAAACGTTGCTAAACTGATTGAAGACCAAAGACTCCTGCACCCCAAAGAACACATTCACGTCATCTGGTACTGCATCAATCACAGCGCCAATAGAATAGAATCTGTGGAAGAAAGCTGGCTAAAAGAAATGGAAGTCAAAGATGTACCAGTGATTTTAGTTTTGACTCAAACTACATCTAAAAAGCCCAGCGAGTTTTTCAAGCAACTGGAACACATGAATTTGCCTGTCAGTCAAATCATCCCCGTCATGGCTGAGCCGGAAGAAATTGATGAGGATTATACAGTAAAATCTCACGGTTTAGATAAGTTGGTAGATGCAACGTTTCAACTGCTGCCGGAAGTAGCTAAAAAAGCTTTTGTTAAAGAACAAATTGCCAATATTGCGCTTAAATCCGATATGGCATTTAAGTATCTAAGTGCTTATGTTGCAGGTTCTGCAATTGTCGGCGCGACTCCTGTACCCTTTGCTGATGCGCCGATTTTGATGACGATGCAAACGGCAATGATTGCTAATATTACTGTAATTTTTGGAATGCCCTTTGATAAGGGCTTTATTTCGGCGATGCTGTCTGCTATTAGCGGCGCTGGTGGTGTGACTGCTGTTGGTAGAAGTATTGTTACTAATTTGATTAAAATGATTCCTGGTGCGGGTACTGTTGTCGGCGGTGCTATCTCCGGTGCAACCGCAGCAACTCTCACGCTTGCCCTCGGTTTGGCTTACATTGAAGTGCTTAAAGCTTATATGAAAGCTCAAATTAATGGGGAACAACTTTCTTTGCAGCAGTTGACAAAGATGTTTGTGGATTTTTATAAGGATTATGCTAGTTCTGGGCGTAAAACTTTGAACGATGACAAACAGAATCAACCTAAGCCTCCCAATCAAATTGATATTGAGTAAATTGGGCATTGGGTATTGGGAATGGGGCATAGGGCATAGGGCATAGGGCATAGGTTATTTGTTAGTTCCAATTCCCAATTACCAATTCCCAATTACCCATTACCAATTGATTGCTACAATATGAGTGAATTCTGCAAAAGGGAGTAAATGGCTATGGTAATGGCAGCCGTTTTATCAGAAAATGTTTCTCTAGAAGACTTTATAGCCTGTCCCGCCGATGATATGGAATGGGTGGACGGGCAAATCTCGGAGAAAAATGGCATGACAGTAAAACACAGTCGAATCCAATCAAGACTAGATCGTGCTTGGGGAAATTACAAAGATTCTAGCGGACAAGGCGGCGAAGTGTATACAGAAGTTCCTTGTTGTACTGACAGGCGAGTGCGCCGTCCTGATGTAGCTTATCTGACTCCTGAATTAGTCTCACAATATGCTGATGTTCCTACTTTGCCTCAAAGTCCGCCGTTAATTGCAGAAATAGTTTCTCCTACTGATATTGCGGAAGAAATATTTCTAAAAGCACAAGAATATTTAGATTCAGGTTGTGTGGAAGCTTGGATTATTTTTCCAGAAAGTCGCTGGATATTGATAATGACTCAAACTCAAAAGTTAACTTTTAACCTGGGTTCTACACTCAGCACTCAGCTAGTGCTGCCCGGTTTTAGTGTGGCGGTTGATGAGTTGTTGGTTTGAAGGCAAAAAATTAATTAGGTATAAGTGCTTTGTGGCAGAGTTCCGCCGTGAGGCTTGTAATAATTTGTGAAAAAGTCATTGACAAAATGCCGCTCGCTCGCCCCAGGCAATTAATAAAAAAAATTATCAATAAAAACAGCAGTTGTAAATTTGCACAAAAGCACAAACAGCGGTAAAATACTGATTGCTTTGTTTCCAAATCTAGCGTAAATTCCAATTGGGGAATTAAAACCAATAATTGAAATATGTCTAAGACTTACACTGTTGAATTGATCCACCAAGGCTCTACCTATACCGTAGAAGTACCCGAAGATAAACAAATTCTCCGCGTCGCTAACGACGCCGGCATTGAGTTGCCTAGTTCTTGCAATGCGGGGGTTTGTACTACTTGCGCTGGTAAAATTATTGAAGGGAAGGTCGATCAAGCTGATGGTATGGGCGTTAGTCCGGATCTTCAGGCAGAAGGTTATGTGTTGCTGTGTGTTGCTTATCCCCGATCGAACTTGAAGATAGAAACCGAAAAAGAAGACATTGTGTACGATCGCCAATTCGGTAAATCCTAGGACTAAGCTAAAATTGACCTAAGTACCGTTAGCGGTAAAACCACTATGGATCGCCCTATGACCACCCATTTCATTTCCGCAGAAGTTGACCTCCACGAGACTGCCGAGCAACTGCACTCGGCTATTGAAATTGAACTTCAAAAGTACGGCGAACCCCTGCGGTGGGCAGTCACAGACGTGGATGTCGATCGGCAAAAGGCTGTGGTAGAAGGCTACGTGCTCGTGGAAGCATCCCCCGCAACACCGTGAACCCCCGCCCTTTGACAGTGGTTTTGATAGTCCCCACAGGCGTTGGAGCATCGATAGGTGGGTTTGCAGGAGATGCGCTGCCGGTGGCTAGGGCGATCGCCCAAATTTCAGACACCCTGATCACTCACCCCAACGTCCTCAACGGCGCTCAACTTTATTGGCCGATACCTAACGCTCTCTACGTTGAAGGTTACGCCCTTGACAAATTTGCTGCCGGATGCTGGGGACTGCAACCGGTACATCAAAATCGCATCGGCTTAATCCTCGATGCTGGCATTGAACCAGACTTGCAGTTGCGCCACTTGCAAGCGGCTGATGCAGCGAGAGCTACATTGGGTTTGAATATAACTGATTGTGTTTTAACCGATCGCCCCCTGCAAGTAGAATTGCGTATTTCTGAATCTGGGGCATCCTGGGGAACCATCGGCAATCCCGACAGTTTATTGCGCGCTGCAGAAAAATTAATCGAACAAGCAAGAGTAGACGCGATCGCAGTTGTGGCCAGATTTCCCGACGATGAAGGCAGCCTCGCCCTCGAAAACTACCGCCGCGGCAAAGGAGTTGACCCCCTCGCCGGCGCGGAAGCTGTGATCAGCCACCTCATCGTCAGGACGTTTAAAATCCCCTGCGCCCACGCCCCCGCGCTGTCTGCGCTTCCCCTCGATCCGCACCTGTCCCCGCGATCGGCTGCTGAGGAAATCGGCTATACTTTCCTACCTTGCGTCCTTGCCGGCCTCAGCAAAGCTCCCCAATTGGTAGCGCCAGAAAGCCAGCAGCACAATCAATTATCAATTACCGCCGATCGAGTCGATGCGGTGGTGATACCCGCCACAGCCTGCGGCGGCAGTGCTATTCTGAGTTTGAGTGGGCGATCGTCCGTACAAATCATCGCTGTGGGCGACAACAAAACCCAGATGCAGGCGACTCCAGAAAAACTCGGAATCAAAGCTTTACAGGTAAACTCATATTTAGAGGCGATCGGAGTTTTGGTCGCTTTGCGGGCCGGCATCAGTCCAGCTTCCTTGGGTGCAGACATCTCCTCCCTGCGTTGTTTGTCTGACTCAACAAGACACATCTAAAATCTCAAACATCAAATCTAAAAGTGATTAAGTGGCAGAAAAACTTCCCGGAAATCCTGAAATTGAACCCTTGACGCGCACCCAAATTTTAGTAGCAATGGGCGTGACAGCAATTATGTTGCTGGCGGTAGCTAAATTGTGGTTGCTATTTGGATCGGTATCGCTTTTGCCAGTCAAATTGATAGGAATCGACTTGCTCACAGGATGTGCGATCGGACTGGCAATTACAGGCGGTAGTGCGATCGTTTATCGCCTCTGGCCGGGTTATCGCCGGAGTGCTGATGTTTACTTGGAAGTAGTTCTCAAACCTTTGTTTTGGCCGGATTTGATTTGGCTGGGACTGCTGCCGGGACTTAGCGAAGAATTGCTATTTCGAGGCGTGATGCTGTCTGCTTTAGGATTGAATGTTACCAGTTTAGTTTTATCGAGTTTTTGTTTCGGCATTCTGCACTTGGGAGGCATCGATCAGTGGCCTTATGCTGTTTGGGCAACGGCTGTCGGGTTGCTGTTGGGTTACAGCGTTTTAGCTACTGGGAATTTGTTAGTGCCAATTACGGCTCATATCTGTACGAATTTGATTTCTAGCTGTGTTTGGAAGTGGGAACACAATCTGGTGAAACGGTAGCTCGATCGCAATTCCAAAGGGATTGAAATCGCGCCTGCGCGGAATATAGCAATAAATGCCAACGCGCAAGCGGGTTTTTAGATTGAACGAACCGCGAAGACGCTAAGGGCGCGAAGGAAGAGGAAGAGTTCACAGAGGTGAAAAGGTTTTAACCACCTAGTTTTATCTGTGTTATATCGATTCCGGTTGCACTCCTTATCATTGTTGACTGTTGACTGTTGACTGTTGACGGGCGGGTCAAAAAAATGAAAATTGCGCGAATTATTTGTTGCGAGCTTGATTCGACTTTACGCCCGACTTAGAAGCGCGGATTTGATATCATTCCGGCGCAGCCGGAATTGATATTAAGGGAGTGTGTAGCTGCTCGATCGCACAATCAACTCACCTTGACTGGGGTTACGGCTGAAGATAAAAGCTCCTTCTTGAGTTTCGCCGGTTGACAAAAAATCAATTTGTTGATCGCCGGATTCTACCACTTCGCCATTGACGCGCAATTCGGCAATAATTTGCACGGACTCTGCCGTTTCGCCCCCAGTGTTTGCCACTGTAAACGGCACGTAAAATTGCCCTTGAGTTTCGCGAATTGGCCTGTTGCGAGTGACAGAAATAACCGGAGGTTCCTGCTTTTTAGTCACCCAGTTGTAGATTACCAGTCCGGTGAGGGTAAAAAGGATGAAGCAGGCGATCGCAAATGTCGCCCATTCAGCAAAAGTTCTTTTTGGTTGCTGTTCGTTTTTACTTTCACTCATACCGCCAACCTCCCCGCCGCGCCGCCAATAGTCGCCGGCAATCCTAATACTAACGTATAGCTCAACCAAATCGACCACGGGTCGTCAAAACTCAGTTTTTGGAAGAAAAACATCATAAATGCAGAAGCCGCCAGCGACACTAAATATGCCATGACAGTTTCGCTGAGGGGACGCTGAAAAATCCCTTGCTGTTGCTGCCGTTTGGCTTGATAAGTAAAGCCTGCTACAAATACAATACCGTAGGAAATTAGCAGCGAAGCAGCGATAATTGCTAATTGCCAAGGTGGCGAAATACCTGCAGCTAGCATGGGAATTTCGTCAGTTGGGGCGATGTTGAAAGCAATGATCATCGCGCCGATTAAAGTAGCGCCGATATCTGCTACAGTTGGATTGATGGTAGGTTCCTTTTCGCTGTCTGAGCTTTGATAGCGATCGCCGCTCAAGAAACCGCTTGCCAGAGCAACTCCCAAGGCAAACGGCAGGCCTTCAAATATGATTTTTCCCAAAGTTTCTTGCAGCGGAGTCTCCGGGGTAATTTCCCTGAGCAAAAACAGGACAAAAGCCGCGCAGACAATGCCGATGGCGATTGCTTCTACGGTATCGATTGCAGCATCTCGCCAGCGGATGTCTTTAGTTTTGCGAAAACCTTCAGTGCGAGTCAGCAAGAAAACGACGATAAAGGTAGTTGCGATCGCGATCGACATTTCCGCTGGTTTAGTATACGAACCGATCCACCAAACCTCCATCGTATAAAGCAGCGGAATTCCGAATAAAAAGCCACCCGATGCACCTCGAATGATGTCGTTTAGTTCATTTGACCACTGATTTTTGCGTCTTTTTGATTTGTTCATGTTTCGGCTAAAAAGCAAATTGAAAAATTAAAAACTTCTGGAGATAGATAATTTGACAGATTTCAAGTGTTATGATACATAGTATCTCCACTCAAATTTGCGGCGCATAAGCTCTTAAAAATTCCTCTCTATAGATTCCCGCCTAAGTACAAATTGCTCTCACTGTCCCTAATGTTATGTGATCGTGTTTAGGCATTACCAGCGGAGTCTCAGTGCCATCCTGATTTTATCGCACTATGACCAGATCTTAGCGTTCTCTAATAATCCGAAAACCCAAAAACTGAAATGTTCTAAGGACTCATCTTTTAGGAGTATCGACAGGAAACTTAGACATTAAATAGCCACCTATGCCTCTACGAAAAGAATCAGGACAGCGAATGATTCATTCATCTTCCATAATCTCTTTGCCAAATATCTCGATGTAGGAGCCAATAGCTGACTTGACATCAGGTAAGGCTTCCTCATAGGTGTCACCTTCACCCACTAAGGCACCTTTGAGGCCAAGGGGAGAGGCTACATAACCGTCGGGTTGTTTTTGAATGATGATTCTAAATTGTTTTATCTTCGTCTCTTTATTTGTACACTAACTTAATTCACCACAGCCGCGCATAAGCATCAAAATAAAGGCATGACTGTTCAACAACAACCTCATTCCATGTACTGCTTAAACTATTCTAGGGGTTCGTCACAATGGTCGGACATCCAAACCCTTCCTTTAGCACTTCCTGCTTGCCGATTGGGTTTAGCTTGTTTGGGAATTCCTACCAATTTTACCACAGGCTGGTAATCTTGAGTAAGCGCAACTTCTTCGCCTCTCATTGCAGCTTCGACGATTAATTTCAAAAGCTTTTATTTGGTCTCATAAATGTCTCCTTGATACCTAATTGGTGCCTCCTTATTCTCAATTTCCAACCTCACCATTTTAACTCAATTAAACAAATCCTCTTCCTCCAAATCAACCGACTGCAACTGAGCCGGTGTAGCCGGAATCGCCGCAATAATTGCATCGATTACCTTAGCAACCGGAATAATCTCCATCCCCAACTCCGGCACCGGTTGATTCCTCGGAATAATTGCCCTTTTAAAACCCAATTTCGCCGCTTCTCTCAGCCGCAACTCTAATTGCGAAACCGGCCGCACCTGTCCCCCCAAACCCACTTCCCCAAGCAAAACAGTGCGCGCATCAACCACCCGATCGCGAAAACTAGCCACAACTGCGATCGCAACTGCCAAATCCGCCGCCGGTTCGTCCACCTTCAACCCGCCCACCGTCGCCAAAATCACATCTAATTTAGATAAAGGAATCCCCACCCTTTTCTCCAAAACAGCTAAAATTTGCTGCAATCTAGCATTGTCCACACCAGTAGTAGTGCGGCGCGGGGAACCGAAACTTGCAGGGCTGACTAACGCCTGAATTTCCACTAAAATCGGTCGAGTTCCTTCGCAAGTAACAGTCGTCGAAGTACCGGGAGAAAATTCATCTCTATTCCCTAAAAACAACTCCGACGGATTATCTACTTCTCGCAAACCGTTGGCTACCATTTCAAAAACACCGATTTCATGAGTCGCGCCAAAACGGTTTTTCATCGATCGCAAAAGTCGATGAGAAGCAAAGCGATCGCCCTCAAAATACAGTACAGTATCTACCAAATGTTCCAAAACCCTCGGCCCAGCCAAAGCTCCATCTTTCGTAACGTGACCGACAATAAATAAAGTAATATTTTCCCTTTTCGCCACCTGCATCAAAGCAGACGTACATTCCCGCACCTGAGCCACCGAACCCGGAGCCGATGTTAAACTAGCAAAATAAATAGTTTGGATGCTGTCAATCACCGCCACATTCGGTTTCAGCGCTTCCAACTCCCGCAAAACAACTTCTAAATCCGTCTCGGGAAGCAAATAGAAATTCTCCGCTGAATTGTCCTCGGAATCGGTTTTAGCTTCCCCGTTGCTGCTGGATTTATGCCCGCCGTTGCTTGACAAATCAACCGGATTAGCCACGCCCAAACGCTGCGATCGTAACTTCACCTGCTGGCCGGACTCCTCCGCACTGACATACAGTATCCGATCCTTGCGGGCCAACATATTCGCCACCTGCAACAGCAGCGTAGATTTCCCGATTCCCGGTTCCCCCCCAATCAACACCAGCGATCCGGGAACAATCCCGCCTCCCAAAACTCGATCGAGTTCCCCGTAACCAGAAGGCCAGCGAGACTGAGTTTGGTCGGAAATCTGCGATAATCTGAAAGATACCCTTGGTTGACCCTTCGACTTATCAGGGGGCGAACCGCCCACTGTCTTAGTTGTCACCCCAGTTAAACCAGCCCGCGACACAGCAGCAGTAGGTTGTTCTAACTGCTCGTCAAAAGAATCCCACTTCTGACAGCTAGGACACCTGCCAAAATATTGTGGTGAATCATACCCGCATTCCCGACAAATATATTGTATTCGAGGCTTAGGCATTGTTTACTATGATAAATAGTCACCCTAACATTTAGAAAAGTCTGAGTTAAAGCAATTATCAAGCTTTCAGACCGATCCCCACACATGATTCAATTTGTGTCTTCTATGATAGGGTACAAAAAATTAACATTATCTGAAATGTAACTTAAGGAGTGCTCGGTAACTTGGAAAACCATAAAGAAAAAATTCTGGTAGTCGATGACGAAGCCAGTATCCGCCGCATTCTGGAGACTCGCCTTTCCATGATTGGCTACGATGTCGTCACCGCTGCTGACGGCGAAGAAGCTCTCGAAACATTTCGCAACACCGAACCCGACTTAGTGGTTTTGGACGTGATGATGCCGAAGCTAGACGGTTACGGCGTCTGTCAGGAGTTGCGTAAAGAGTCAGACGTGCCTATCATCATGCTAACTGCTTTGGGAGACGTAGCCGATCGCATCACCGGTTTAGAATTGGGCGCCGACGATTACGTCGTCAAACCTTTCTCTCCCAAAGAACTTGAAGCCCGCATCCGTTCGGTACTGCGGAGGGTTGACAAAAACGGAGCATCGGGCATTCCCAGCTCCGGAGTCATCCACGTCACCAATATTAGGATTGACACCAACAAGCGCCAAGTTTACAAAGGCGACGAACGAATTCGCCTCACGGGCATGGAATTCAGCCTGTTAGAACTGCTTGTCAGCCGTTCTGGAGAGCCTTTTTCGCGATCGGAAATTTTGCAGGAAGTCTGGGGATACACCCCAGAACGCCACGTAGACACCCGCGTAGTGGACGTTCACATCTCGCGGCTTAGGGCAAAGTTGGAAGACGACCCCAGCAATCCCGAATTAATTCTCACCGCCCGCGGCACCGGCTATCTCTTCCAGCGAATTGTCGAAATTGGAGAAGTAGGATAAAGTCAGTTGGCAGTTGGCAGTTGGCAGTTGGCATTAGTTAAATTACCAACTACCAATTACCAATGACTAATGACTAATGACTAATGACTAATGACTAATGACTAAATCTGATCCCAATAGAGTTTTGCGGCAATTGCCCTTAGTTGCAGGAGGGTTAGCAGGTACGCTGCTAATGGTAAACCGCTTGCTGACAGAGCAAATTACAGATTCTCAAGCTCGATCGGACGCTTTGGGAGTAATTATCAGCGCTTTGCTGATTTTAACCGGTTTGCTGTGGCAGCAGGTGCAAGCGCGATCGCCCGATTCCGTAAAACTTATCGGCGAAGAAGGTTTTGAATTTGCGCCGGATTTGCCGGAGGCTGTGAAAATAGAATTAGCCTGGGCGTCGCGTTTGCTGTTGACAAATACCGCCACAAGGTCGATCGTTGTTGTGTATCAGGGAAAAGTTTTATTGCGGCGCGGCATTTTAGGCATCAATTCCGAAGTCAAACCAGGGCCGATTTTGCAGCGAGTCCTCGACAAAAATAAACCAGTTTATTTAGTAAATCTCAATATTTATCCCGGGCGAATTGAATTTGATTATTTGCCAGAAAATACTCAAGGAGTCATCTGTCAGCCCATCGGCAGCCAAGGCGTTTTAATCTTAGGTGCTAACGCCCCCCGCAGCTACACCAAACAAGATGAAAACTGGGTTGAAGGCATTGCCGACAAACTAGAAAATACCATCAATCGATTTGAGATTTGAGATTTGAGATGGTGGATTGTGGATTTGAGATTGTGGATTGTGGATTTGAGATTCTGGACTGTGGATTTGAGACTTGAGATTGTGGATTGTGGATTTGAGATTGTGGATTTCACAATGCCAGCCATGTCAAGGTGCGATCCTCTTTGAGGGCTGCGCTAACGACCGATTTGCCTCATTCTCGGTGTTGGCTATCGGCAATAAACAAGATTTATTACCGCAATAGTCCGGACAGTTTTTATATAGCCCAATGGCTTATTCTGTAGGACTTTGAGCCACTGTGGATAATTAAATCAATGTCAGCTCCACCCCTACGCGGCATTTAATTCGACTTTATTTATGATCCTTGCCGTGTAAAGCTTGTAGTCTGGTTCCCAAAACTGTCCGGAGTATTGTTACCGATATCTTTTGAAAAGAAGAAGAGCCAGCGCTCCCCCCAACGAAATTTCCAGGGTTTGAGGGTCTTCTTAACCACCAAGACGCGGGCTGCGTGTACAGGGCGCACCTTAGTCCTCAACAAGAATCTCCGGGTGCGCTAGGCGCACCTTACTAGCTCACAAATCGCAACTCAAAACTCAAAACTACTCGCGAGCCCAGTCAGTACCGCGCCACAGCGTAAAAAACAAAACACTAGAAATCAGCGCGCCCAGCAGCCACTTAACAGCATTTTTAAATAACCCCACACGCTGACTTTGCTGAACCGCAGCACTTTGCGTCTGTAACCGTTCCTTAGCCGGAGTAATTCTCGAAAGAATTTGCTCTTTCAATTGCTGTGGGTTTTGCGTATCCGCTTGTACCCCCAAACGAGTAAGTTCCCCCGCCAAATTCCTTAAATCTTCAGGACTACCCTTATTGAGCCGTTCTTCCACCTGCTGCAACTGAGCTAATTGTTGGTTTGCTTGAGTAGTAATTTGCTGGTTGTTTTGGTTATTGACGTAGATAGTGCCAAAAATTCCCAAAGGCAGCATCAACAGAAAAACCAGACCTAGCAGCAGACAAACCCAAGACAAAACCTTCAAAAAAACGTCTTCCAAACCTCTGCGGTCGTACCCTTCGCCAAAAAATATCAGCGCCATTGCCAGTAAAGGAACGGGTACCCGTTCCACTATAGCCCCAATTGTTTGCAATTCCCAGAGGCGATTGCCAAAATTTGCTGGTATAAGAACTGCAATTGTATCTAATACAGACAAAATTAATAGACCGTAGCCAATCCAACGCAGTCTGTAGATAGAAAAACCTTGTTCGCCTTGTAAGTCATTCATAAAATAATCAGAGTTGTTGTTAAGAAAAATCTGTCTTGACGCCGCCCAAGAACGGATACAAGCCCCCGACAACAGTCGTGGAGAGTCAAAAATTTTAGACTCTTGTTCCAGCTTCCAGATTCACCTGTGGAGTAAATATAAAAGCTAAAAGCTAAAAGCTAAAATCGACTGAATCGAGTCAAGGCTCGGGGAATCGCGGCTGCCACCACTCATACCAAGAAACCCAAGCATTCTCTAGAATTTTTTTGGCATCTTCTGGAGTTGTTTTATCCAAAGGCACAGACATCTGAGTCCACAAACAGCGCCGGTCTTGAATATTTCCCCTACCCAACAACCAAAACAGAATACGGTTGGGCTGCCAATCGCGAGTATTTCGATTATATCTAAACTGTTGGGAAGTTACTGTAGGACTGCCATGAGGATTGATACACGAACTCAAATACAGTCGATTTTGCTGTTGCACAATTCCGTGAAACCCCGCGCCTTGAGTGTTTACTAATGCTAGTTTACCAGGATACGACTTGAGAATAGTATGTCCCCTCATCATACCTTCCACATCCCCAATGGTGTTTACGGCATAGCGCATCTCTATGTCTAGAGCCATGCTATTTTTTTGATATTCATATTTCCTGGCAGCTTTGAATTCTGAATTTTCCTTAATTTTCAGAAGCGCGCTCTTGTTGAGTTTCCACTCGGCTAGAGGCACCGACTCGGGAAACTCAAACGGGGTTGCCACATTCTTGCCGTCCGATGGATAGAAAACCAATTTTCCGGCAACCAACAAAACGCCTCCCAAAGTAACAGCCAACAGGGAAATCCTAAGTGGTTTCCAAGAGATAATAGCCATTAGCAATTCTGTCCTTCCTGATTTGGGGGTTGGTCTTTCAAAATTGCAAACCAGCAGAATAAACCGAAAATAAATACAGCAATCATAGAAAATATTACCGAACCATTTCCTTCGTGCCAGTATTTAAATGCTTCTGGTTGAGATAGCGATACCAGCACGGCCAGGAGACCAACTCGCGCGGCATTCACTACAAATGCAGTAATTATTGCCACGAATGGCAATACCATTTTCTGACCCCTAGTGGTAGGAAACATCAGTAAGAAAACCAGAGCTAGTCCTAACAATTGTAGCATCGCATTCACCCCGGAACAGCCGTGATTCACTTCCACGCTGCCTTTTTCCAGGATTAGAAAAACCCCTTTTTGCACCACTTCAAATCCTAGATAGTGGAGGAGGAAAGCTGAAAATTTAGCTGTTAGTTTGGGGACATCAACGAATACTCCGATCAATCCGGGAGGAATAGCTGTATACGCAAGAATTAGAAGTTCCTGCCAATATTGTTTCAGTCCTTTTGTGCCGGAAGCCAGCAATGCGAGACTAATTGCAGACAAAAAAGGCGTTGCTCTGATAAAAAAGTCGTATCCAGATATCGACGAGCTTTTGAGCAATATTAAAGCAATTAACGATGTCCCAAAGAAGCTGGCGAAAACTCCGCTTTCACAAGTTAAGGATTCGTGCCTTTCCCAAATGAGAAATGCTACGACTCCCCAAAACAGTAACATTGTACCGAACAGGTCTGTGTCGTTGGTTCTGGAAGTTAGAGTTAGGTGTAGGACAATCAAACCGGAGGCGATGCCTAACAGCCAGTATTTAGGTTCTTGGACGTGCTTGAGCCAGTTTATTTCGGTCATTGCTGCTTTTTGTTTTTCCTAAAAGCTTCTAAAATGCTTAATCTTGTAACTCTATTAAAATTATCAGCTACAAACACTTAAATTTATGCGTTTCAGATAATTTTTAACTAAATCTTCACAATGATTGACAAGGGCGAATGTGTGTGATACTTACCTCCACCTAATTAAATCTGAAGTTAGGCGCAAAGATTAAAGAAAACAGGTTTTTTAACTGTGATCGATCGCACTCAACTAAACATTTTCTTTTCTCTAACCCGGTTTCTGCGCCGGGAGTTTAAATGTAAAGCTTGAAGGCAAGACATAAACCTTTCTGGACGCACTCTTGAGCGGGAAAACCAGTTTTTTACTGGTTCTGGTTTTTGGTAGCCCGTGCGTCCAGGAGTAGATTAGTTAGAGTAGACTTTCCGGTAGTAAGTTTGATATTCCTCAGAAAGCAGGGGTTCCCACCAATCCCGATGGGCTAAGTACCATTCTACAGTCTGCCGCAAACCTTCTTCAACTGTTACTGAGGGAGTCCAACCTAACTCTGTTTTAATTTTGGTGGCATCAATAGCATAACGCCGATCGTGTCCGGCTCTGTCTTTGACAAATGTGATCAATTGTTCGCAAGGACGGGCGGGTAAATCCTCAGCTAATTCGTCCATTAGCTGACACAGCATTTTTACTAAATCGAGATTTTTGACCTCGTTGTTGCCGCCAACATTGTAGGTTTCCCCAGGCTGACCACGGTGAATAACAGCATCTAAAGCGCGGCAGTGGTCGAGAACGTAAAGCCAATCTCGCACGTTTTGACCGTCGCCGTATACTGGCAGCGGTTTGCCCAATAGCATATTGATGCACATTAATGGAATGAGCTTTTCTGGGAAGTGATAGGGGCCGTAATTGTTGGAACAGTTGGTGATAATTGTCGGGACGCCGTAGGTGTGGAAATAGGCGCGGGCGAGGTGGTCGCTGCCAGCTTTGGAGGCTGAGTAGGGACTGTTGGGCGAGTAGGCAGTTGTTTCTGTGAAGGCTGGGTCATCGGGGCCGAGACTGCCGTAAACTTCGTCGGTAGAAACGTGGAGGAAGCGCATTTGTGCTTTGAGAGATGCCTCATCAATTGCTTCTAAATGCTTGCGGAAGGCTTCTAACAGTGTGAAGGTTCCGACAACGTTTGTTTGAACAAAGGCGGCAGGCCCGATAATTGACCTGTCAACGTGGGATTCTGCGGCAAAGTGGGCGACTGTGGTGATGTTTTCTTCTTTGAGCAAGGTATCGACTAAGGTACGATCGCAAATATCCCCCTGCACAAACCGAAAATTTTCGCCTCCTTCCAAAGTTGCCAGGGTTTGTCGGTTTCCGGCGTAGGTTAAAGCGTCCAGTACCACTACTCGATCGCCCGGATAGCTGCTGCACCAGTGATGCACAAAATTCGAGCCGATAAATCCAGCCCCGCCCGTCACCAACAATCGGCGAGGGAATCGCTCAATGCCTTGATTCGCGTTGTCTGTCATAAAAATAAGAGTTATTCCAATAACTAAGCCTTTACAAAAGTAGCCTTAAAAGTAGTTTGTCACCAACTGTTTGCCAGTCTGTAACTAAATTTTCTACTGTCTCACCTCAGATTTTCTAATTTGGGCGCGATCAAAGTATTGGTTCACAAAACTTGAAATTCTACCGATCGGTTAGCTAAAACGCTTACACAGTAAGCATTTCATCTGTTTAAGCTGGCAATTTTAAATTTGAATGGCGTGAGGCTATAGCTGACTTTTGCGATCGATCCGCGATATGGGCGGCGCACAGAGTTGATACATTTGTAAAGAGCTGTTACCATTAATTTTTTAATTATCCTTTACAATCTCCAGAGCACCATGAAGAAGTTTCAAGTGTTAGCTGGCATTGCTTCCGTCGTCGCGATCGCAAGCAGTATCGCTGTTTGTGACGCTGCATCTGCTTTCCCCTGTTCCTACAGCAAATCTGGGGCGGCTAAATCTGGTTCTGCGACAACAATCCTAGGTTCCGGCGGCTCGGAGCGCATGAATCCGTGGAAATCTTACAAAACAGCAGCTCTCGGTTTCCTCGGTTTGGCTGGACTTGGGGGCGCAGGTGCGGCCTACATGAGCTACCGTGCCGGCAAGCGCGCTTCTGCTGCTTGCGCTGCGATGACCGATAATTTTGAAGTTTTTGAAGAGTCGCTCGATCCGATCGCAGATGCAGGTGTTTCTGGACACATGGAAGTTCCGGCGTTGCTCGATTTGGCGGCGGCGGGTGCTGTAGCTGAGTCAGCAGATGCGGTTGCAGCCGTTCGCGAACACCCAGAAGCTCCTGGCGGTGAGCTGGATTTGCCAGTTTCGCCAGTTGCCGAGTTGAGTTCTGAAATTGCGATCGAACAAGTCCAAAGCGCGATCGTCAAATAGTTATCTCAAACCAACGTATTCGCTTAGCGCACCTCCAATCTTGCAAGATTGGAGGTTTTTTGAGTTGAAATTATCTACCCCTACAATTTCTTGTCATGGCGATCGCGAAGCACTGCCAACAATAGACAGATGAATCGATAGCACACAATATCATATTCCGGCTAAGCAAACGAGCGCTGAATTAATATCAATTAAAAAAACTCTTGCTACCATCATCAATCTCATAGCAATTATTAAAAATCGCTGCTCCCAGTCAGGACAAGGCTGTGCGGTTTTCCTACTGTAATTTAACTGTATTTGATCCGATTGAAAACTGCTATAAAATTAGATGAGTCAAAGCGAGACAGTACGCTGCCTAGGCGATCGCTAAAAATACTCTCCAGATCAATCTGAGGGTAGACGGCAAGAGTTCAAATCCCCTGCTATGGTGGGAAATATAGCCCTACAGATGACAACTATAGGTTATTATGAATGCTTGGCGCGATCGATTCAATCAATTTACAGGTAAAACTAGATTGGCAGTTTGCCGGGTGTTCGTTCACCTAACAGGCGAAGAAGTTGCACCGCTGTTAGGAGTTCTCAACCGCACCGCTAGAAAAGCAATTGATGCCGATGGCGACATAGCAGTTTTAGGAGAAGGTCTTGTAGAAATTTGCAATCACCTGTTGCAATACGACACCTACTGGCAATCGGCCGCCAATGAAGGCGATGTTTTTTGGAATGAAGGGGAAGCCGGCGATTATGTGGATGAACTTTTCACGGATTCAGCCGAGCGCTATCTCAGTGAGCCTCAATACAGCACATCTGTTTACGATCAAAAGTCCCCCTTGTCTTTGCCGATAACTAGAAATATCGTAGTGATGCTGACAGTTGCGTATGAAGGGGAAGTTCCTGCCCTAGAAACTGACCTCGCTGACATCAGCACGCTGAAAGTCGGTTTAAAAGCCCTGATTAATTTACATTACCAAGAAAGGCTCCGAGCTGTGCAAGTTCACTTTTCTCCCGCACAGTTGGGAGACGAACTTACCAACGACCAAGTGTTAGTCAATTTCCCCGAACTTATTCCCATTTAAGGAAGGAAGAAGTTCGGCAACGGATTCAGTAACGGGTGTAATTGATGTAACTGATGTCGGGAAGAAGGAAGAAGGAGCAATTATAAAACAACCCATGCCCAATTACAAATTAAAAATTAAAAATTACTACTTATGATGCTGCGAAGACTGACAATTTATTTCATGGCTTTAACTTTTTTATGGACGGCAACCGCTTGCGGTTCTCCTAGCAGACAAACTTCGACAAATCCTGCTGGCAATCCAAATATTAACACAGTGCGTCCTGCACCAAATAATAACTTGAGAGAAGGTCAATATCCTGTACAGCAAGCTACCTACGACGATGCGGGTGGCGAATACAGTTTAATGTTGCTGAATACTCCCCCCGGCAGTCCCCCAGTTTACCGCACTACGGATTTGCAAATGGCTCGTTTAACGGATGAAGAAATATCGGCAGGCAAGAAAAGTTATCTAAGTCTGGATAACAATCAAGCGGTTTTGCATTTGACAGAAGATTTTAAAATTGAGTACGTTCACAACGTGACTGAAACTGTCAATAACCCTCAAACAGGTCAGCCCCAAACCGTAGTAGTGAGACAGCAATCAGGCTTCTGGGCACCGTTTGCTGGGGCTATAGCCGGTCAGGCGATCGGCAGTTTGTTATTTAGACCGCGATATTATATGCCGCCAGTCTATCAGCCAGGGATTATGACAGGATATGGCGGGTATGGTAATACTTACGGCCAAGCTGTTCAGCAGTATCAAACTCGGTATCGAACTCCGCCTCCGGCTGTGAGAAACCGTCAAGTTTTAAGGACAACCGGCCGCTTGCGATCGCCCACCTATAACCAGCCAGTAAGACCCTCAGTACGGCCAAATGGCAATCGATCGACCGGTTCGGGTTACGGTGGCAGCACTTTGAGGCGATCGCCGCAGCAACGTCAAAATCAATACAAGCGGCAGCCGAGTTTTGGTAGTGGCAGGAATTCTCGTCCACCGAGTCGGACTCGCTCTTTCGGGAGTAGAAGGCGCTGAGTTGAAGATGGCAAAAATCAGCAACTGACATCGGTAAAAGTTGATTTTATATATTCTCCCGATGTCACGCAGCTGCAGGTAGAGAGAATGAAAACTTTGGAATAATTGATTTAGTTTTCTCTGTTTCCCCCAGACCCAAAAAATATGTGATTTAATTTCTACATTGGTATGTAGGTGACAATATGTCTTCTTCACAACCCCCGTCAGGGGAAAGAAATCCTCTAGGATTGGATGAATTGATTGCGATCTTGGTTGCCTTCGGCACGATGGGAGCAATTTTATTTTGGGTAACAGGTAAAAATCCCGATCGATTGAATGCCAGAAATTGGCAATTTCCAGCCGTTTTTTCTCAACCTGCTGTTACGCCCGCGAGTCCGGGAATATTAACACCCGAATCGCCAAGTTCCGATTTGCGATCGCCCGCTAAAACGCTCGTTCCCTCAGAACCGGATGCCGCACCTGTGGGACCTTTAGGGCC
This sequence comes from Microcoleus sp. B3-D7, assembly GCF_036705305.1. Lineage (NCBI taxonomy): Bacteria > Bacillati > Cyanobacteriota > Cyanophyceae > Oscillatoriales > Microcoleaceae > Microcoleus > Microcoleus sp. B3-D7. The sequence continues at coordinate 39,695 of NZ_JAUBUE010000016.1, forward strand.
GGTTTTACCGCAAAATCCTCCGGTGGGTGTAATCGTTGTTCCTCCCAAGCCCATTGCGCGATCGACTCCCGCTCCAGCAATTACCAAACCGAAAGGCGATAAACCCAAAGTTGGGCCCGTTAGATTCTCCGATGTTCCAGACAAATATTGGGCGCGTCCGTTCATTTTAGCCTTAGTCGATCGGAAAATTTTTGCTGAGCCCACCGACAGCAAATTTCGTCCCGAGGAATCGATGACGCGAGCCGAACTAGCGCGCTTAATTCAACGAATGTCCGACGACAAAGAGCCGATCCGAAAACCAATTGATTTTAAAGACGTAAAAGACAAGAGTCCTGTAGCTCCTGCGATCGACCACACCGTCACAACTGGATATCTTAAAGGATACCCAAACAATGAGTTCCGTCCCGAAAAACAGATTCCGCGTGTCGAAGTCATCGCAGCTTTAGCCAGCGGTTTGAGCCTGAAACCATCCACAAAAGCAACCAAAACTTTACAAGTTTATACAGACAGGGCAAAAGTGCCGAAATGGGCAGCTAACAAAGTAGCATCAGCCACAGAAGCTGGGATTGTTGTCAACCACCCGAAGCGCACACTTTTGCAGCCTAATAGAACAGCAACTCGTGCTGAAGTAGCAGCCATGATTTACCAAGCTATGGCTAAAAAAGGCAAAGTCCCTGCTAAGTCTTCAGAGTATGTTGTGAAGCCTTTAAAGTTGCCCAAATAATATTTTAGGGGCGTTGCTCCTAGCCCGCCCCACAATAACATTTAATCGCTCTTGTTTGTAGTCAGGACTCAAGCCTTCACTACGAAGCAGCTAAATTAATCTTGAAACACCATAATACTGCCCGAATAGCAAGCTACCCAAACCTGATTAGTTTCCGGATCGTAAGTAATCCCGATCGGACTTGAATTAACCTTCACTGTTTGCAGCACTTTCATATCGCTCGTCCTAACTTTGCTAACAGTATTCGAGAAATAGTTGACCACATAAAGCAGTTTTCCCTGATCGGAAATTGTCATGCTGCGAGGTGCTTTTCCTGTAGAAACTTTGTCTACTACTTTACCCGTTTTTAGGTCAATTTTTGCCACATTTCCTTCACCATTTAAAGTGGCATAAAGATACTTTCCATTGGGCTCGATCGTCAAATGACGCGGCGCATTGCCAATATTCTTCAGCCATTCTAGCGAAAAGTCGATGAGATTCACTTTCGCAATATCGGAAGAACCCATGATAGCAACATAGGCATTTTTTGAGTCGGGAGTAACAACAATACCCCGAGGATATGCACCCAGTTTCACTCGCTCGATTTCGATATTTTTATTGATATCAACTACGCTCAAATCCCAACTGCACCAATTGCTAGCGAGCGCGAAGCGATTGTCAGGCGAAACAGCATTGAATTTCGGAACTGCACCTACAGGAATTACCTTTTCTATTGTCAAAGTTTGGGTATTTATGCGGTACAGAAAACTTTGGTCGTGTTTTGCCGCTGGAGAACACCTGTCCGTTCCCGGATTTCTAAACCCGGAACCGTACATTTTGTAGTTGGAGACGTAGGCATATTTTCCATCGGTTGAAAAAGCCGCTTCTACGGGAGAGCCTTTATAATTGCCTTTGAATTTAGAAAAGCCGAACTTCGACAAGTTTACTGTATCGGGAATAGTCTTGACTAATTTAAAGTTCCTGTCGTAAACTGTGATTGTGTGGCGGTACATCATGTTTTGAGCAAAAAACAAACCCGCTCCCGAATAAACTATTGATTTGGGCGATATGTTACCGTAAATGGTTTTTTTTAAGGTCATTTTTCCTTGAGTATTGTCGGGAGGATTTACGAGCCTTGTGGGTGGTAACTCAATTTCTTTATCCTCGGAATTTTCAGTTTTAAATGGCGGCAAAGAAGGTTCTTGAAATAGAGGTTCTTGGGTCTGAGTTTGAGTTTGATCTTCGAGTTCGTTTGTGTTTTCTGTGGCGCTAGGAGATGGCGAAGATCGATCGACATTTGGCGAGATTTTTTCCGCAGCTTCCAGGCTGGCGTCTTCCGGCTTACCTTTCAGTGCTGACAAGGTTTTAGGGCCAACAATTCCGTCAACTTTCAGGTTGTTCTCTGCTTGAAACTTTTTCACAGCAGCCTGGGTGAGAGAACCGTAAAATCCTGTAGCCTTACCGCTAAAATAGCCTGCGTTTTGTAGAGTTTTCTGAAGTTCGGCTACTTCCGGGCCTGAATCACCTTTTTTGATGGCGAGTGCGGGATTGACTAAATTGACAATTGTGAGAGCGATCGTAAAGAAAAGTAAAGGAGCAGAGGCTAAATAGCGGTGCATTTTTGAGTGGGTCGATCGAGTTTGACCCGCAGCCGTTTCCCAAGTTTCAGCTAAATGTAGGTAGGCCAGTCCGTCCATAGTTTTTACCGGGTATTTTTGGTGCTATGATACACCAGTTAACTTTGATGAAAGAGAGAATCTTATTATAATCAAACTTAGCGTAAAATCTCCAAGCAGTTTTTAATGGTGCAAGCAAGTAGGAGCGATCGACAATGTGGAGTGGGGAACAAACAACCGCAGAATCAACGACAAAAGAATCCCGCCAGACGTTGCTGTGGGACGATAACGGGGGGCTTTGCCAGCGGGCTTGGGTAGAAATCGATTTAGCAGCTTTAACTCACAATGTAAAACAGCTTAAAAAGCTCTTATCTCCCCACACAGAACTGATGGCAGTTGTGAAAGCGGATGCTTACGGTCACGGTGCTGTTGCAGTCAGTCAAACAGCATTGCAAGCAGGTGCTAGTTGGCTGGGAGTGGCGACAATTCCCGAAGGAATAGAATTGCGAGAAGCTGGAATAGAAGCGCCGATTTTGCTGTTGGGGGCAACCCATACAGCCCAACAGGTAAAGGCGATCGCCCATTGGCACTTGCAGCCCACTATTTGTACTGCCAAACAAGCCCTAATTTTTTCGGAAGTTCTCGCCGATCTTAATCAATCTTTGCCGGTTCACGCTAAGTTAGATACGGGAATGTCTCGTTTGGGTACGCCCTGGCAGGAAGCTACAGAATTTGTGCAATTAGTCAAGCGGTTTCCCAATTTAAAATTAGCCAGTATTTACTCTCACTTAGCGACAGCAGATAGTCCCGACCCCGCAGTTATGAGAGAGCAGCACCAGCGGTTTCAACAGGCGATCGAGCAAATTAAAATAGCAGGAATTACCCCCCCTCGCCTCCACTTGGCAAACTCTGCTGCCGCCCTCGCTGACCCGGCTTTGCACTACGATTTAGTGCGAGTCGGTTTAGCTACCTACGGTCTTTATCCAGCACCTCACTTGCAGCCGATCGCCAACTTGAAGCCCGCAATGCAGGTAAAAGCTAGGGTAACGCAGGTGAAAACAATTGAAGCAGGAACCGGCGTCAGTTACGGCTATCAATTTATAGCTCAGCGCCAGACACAGATTGCCGTAATTGGTATCGGCTATGCAGATGGCATTCCGCGCAATCTTTCTAATAAAATGCAGGTTTTAGTCCGGGGTCAGTTCGTGCGGCAAGTGGGAGCCGTGACGATGGATCAGTTAATGCTGGATGTAACCGATATTCCCAATTTAGAAGTCGGCGAAGTGGTGACGCTGTTGGGCAAAGATGGCGAAAATAAAATTACTGCTGACGATTGGGCGGCAATTTTAGGAACTATTTCGTGGGAAATTCTCTGCAGTTTTAAACACCGATTGCCCCGCGTAGCAGTACACTATTAACAGTAGTCCGGCAGGGTTTAAACCCCTGCCTCATAGCAAAAGTAGTTTAAACCGACTCAAGAGTTTGAAGGATAAAATTATCGATTTTAGTCCTCTTTTAGAGGACTTCCGCTATGAGACAGGGGTTTTCAACCCCCGTCGGACTCTCGTAATAAGCGATAAGACTGATACTGCAATTCTCAATTTCCAATTCCCAATTCCCAATTGATATGACAGTTATTCAGAAGTTTTTACCCATAGCTCAAACCTTCTATTCTCAGCTAAATGCAGAAAGAACACAAGCCTTGGAAGTAGCCCAAGAATTCTCGAAAAAATTCGTAGAATTGGGGTTTAAAATTGTACCTCAACTGCTGTGGGCGATCGGCATTTTGTTAATTACGCGATTTGCGATCGGCTTTGCGGGCCGCGTGACTCGCCGAGCACTGAGTCGCACCGAAGCCACGCTGCGGAAATTCTTAGTTCAAGCTGCTGAAATTACGATTTTGGTAGTGGGAGTAGTCGCCGCTTTGAGTCAGTTGGGAATTCAAACTACCAGTGTGGTTGCGGTGGTGGGTGCCGCGGGTTTGGCCATTGGTTTGGCGTGGCAAAATACTTTGTCGCACTTTGCTGCTGGGGTAATGTTGATTAGTTTGCGCCCCTTTGAAGTCGGAGATGGGATCGAAGCTGGGGATGTTAAGGGAGTGGTGGACAGTATCGGGATTTTTTCAACAACCGTGGTGACAGACGATCGGATAAAAATTATTGTCCCGAACAATCAGTTGTTTAACGGTACATTGAAAAATACAACGGCAATGGGAACGAGGCGAGTAGACTTGAAGATTGATATTGGCGATCGGCCAATTCGTCCAACTGTAGCTGAGTTATTAGAAATTGCCCACTCTCACCCGCTGGTGCTGGAGAATCCGCCCCCGACTTGTTTGGTAGCCGAGATTACTCCCGATACAACTATTTTATCTCTCCGACCTTGGTGCGCGTCGGTGGCCTACGAACAAGTGCGATCGCAAGTTCAACAATACGTCAAAGAGGCAATGGATGCCGACAACAATCAAGAACAATAGATATAAATCTAAAATCTAAAACCCAAAATTGATCGGAGGTATTTCGCATGAGCAAGTGGTATCCGCAGCAAATTTTGCAAGAACCCGGTGTCAGAATCACCGCCACCGAGAAACAAACAATTCTCAGCAAATTTCCGCCTCCCGACGAAAACGGTCAAATATATGCCGACGGCGTTTTTGAAGGCGGCGGCGTGCGCGGAGTTGCGTTTTTAGGAGCACTCAGGTGCTGTAGCGATTTGGGCATCCAGTGGCGAAAATTGGCCGGCACTTCGGCAGGTGCAATTACTGCTGCAGTATTGGCAACCGACTTGTCAATAGATGATTTAGAGGAAATTTTAGGACAGCTCGATTACAGCATATTTTTAACTCAAAAAAACAGTCCTCTAATTTTAAACGGCGACCCCGCCGACGACTTGCAATCTCCTGCTTGGACGCTGCTTTTCCTAACAGTTAGCCGTCAGATGGGAGAATATTCGGCGCAGCCGTTCCGGCAGTGGCTGGAAGCAATGCTCGGTCGAGGTAACTTGCACACTTTTGCCGATGTCAAACAAATCGTAAAAGACCGGGAATTAAAAGTAGTAATATCTAACCTCACTCGCGGTGAAATGTTGGTGCTGCCCGACGATTTACACCGACGCGAATCGACGGATTCCGATCCTTTGTACGCGCAGTTGCGACTCCAAAGCGCTGAACATTTTAGCGTGGCTGAAGCCGTTCGGTTGTCGATGAGTATTCCCCTATTTTTTGAACCAGGAAAACTAGGCGATGACTTAATTGTAGATGGCGGAATTTTGAGCAATTTCCCCCTGTGGATTTATGACAAACAATCCGTCGGTTCGACTCCTGCGACGCCGCGCTGGTTTACCTTTGGGTTTCGATTAGTCGATACCGGAATTGAGACTAAAGCTAAGATTGATACTCCCCTGTCGATGCTGGCGGCGATGTTCAGAACGATGATGAAAGCAAGAGACCGCTATCACCAGCGAGAAATGGATAAGGGCAGAGTGATTAATATTGATGTGACTGAAGCTGGGGTGACGACGACGGACTTTAATCTCGATGGCGATCGCAAGGCTAACCTGTACCGCTTGGGGTATTTGTATACTAAGAGGTTCTTTTTGAGTTCCAATTTTAGTTGGGAGAAGCACTTGAAGGCTAGGGGCTTTGGGGCCGAGGCTGGCGGTTGAGGTCGCCAAAAGTATACAGAGTAAGGGATTGAGGAATTTTTAACTTAGGGGTTGGCAAAAATAAGATGTGTGTGCTATAGTTAGTTACTGTCATCTTGGAGAGGTGGCTGAGTGGTCGAAAGCGGCAGATTGCTAATCTGTTAAGGGTGTTAACATCCTTCGAGGGTTCAAATCCCTCCCTCTCCGTTCTAAATAAGGCTTTCAACAAGTTTTTGACTGATTTTACTCTTGCCTATTGCATACCATATATCAAAGAATCGTGATGAATTTGATATACCGTATGCACAATTTTGGGGAAGCACTGGGGAAAGCAAACGCCGCGCTCGATCGAGTGCAGATCCGACAGAAGGGCGATCGGCTGTACTTGCGAGCTACCTTGCCGCCAAAACCGGGCGACGGGGACAAGCCCAAGCGCTGCGAACTGAGTACCGGGTACGGAGCGCACGCCGAAGGATTGAGATTTGCCAAAGCCAAGGCCTTGGAAATTGAAGGGCAGCTAATTCGAGAAAAGTTTGACTGGACGCCTTGGCTCAAAGGAAAGCACAAGCCGGCGGAGACTGTCGGTGAATGGGTGAGCAAGTTTGAAAATAACTACTGGGAGTCGCGGGAGCGATCGCTGGCAAAACTCTCTACGTGGGAAGCGTCCTACAAAGAAGCGTTCGATCGGCTCAATCCGAGCAAACCGCTGACAGAAGAATTGCTAAAAACCGAAATTTTGAAATCGAAACCCGAAACCCGCACCCGGCAAAAATTGTGTTTTGCTTACGGGGCGATCGCCAGATTTGCAGGAATTGAGAATAAATTTGCGGAGTTAGCAGCGGGGTGCGGTGCAAAAATTCAGCGTGATCTGCCGTCGGATTTGGAAATTGAAGCGATGCGCGAATCGATTGGCAACCCCGCTTGGCAGTGGGTTTTTGGAATGCTGGCGGCTTACGGTTTGCGACCTCACGAAATTTTTAAGCTCGATTGCTCCGAGGTAAACGCAGAACCGGGATGGTTGCGCGTGTTGCCCGACACCAAAACTAAAGAGCGGTTGATTTTGCCGCTGATGCCGAAATGGCGATCGGAGTGGCAACTCTGGAACGGGGTTTTGCCAAACACGCAAACTGAAGGCAGAACTAACCAAAATATTGGTGCAAAAGTTACTCCCGGTTTGCGGGGACAAGGCATTGATTTGACGGCTTACCACTTGCGCGATGCTTACGCCGTTCGCGGATCTGTGCTCGGAATCGATCCGGCGATCGTTTCTCGGTGGATGGGGCATTCACTCAAAATTCATTTTGACAAATATCACCAGCACATCAGCAAACGGGATTTTGAGGAAGCTTGGAAGCGGGCGACCCGACACTAAACTTTTTCAGGAGGGATTGAGGTAATAAATAGCTAATCAAAATTAATTACATTATTTTAAATTTGAGAACCTTGAGAAACCCCACTGTTTTGGAGTGGGGCAAAAAGCGCGGGTCTAGTTGGTGATGGGTGCGTAACCGTTCACGCGGCAGGCGAAGTCGGTTTCGGCTTGAGAGAGGTTAGGGAAGTAATGCCCGTGGTGGAAGCCACCATCCTGTGCGTTGTAGAAATGGGTTGCGTACTGCTGGCCCCACTGCCGGAGGGTTACAAATCCGGAGGCTTGAGCGCCGTCTCCCGGGACGGGGTGAGATTTGATAATCTGTTTGGCTGCAAGGAATTCGGCTGCTTTGCAATCGAGATATTTGTCCCAGCCCTTTTGTGATTTAGCTTGCATAATTTTGTCCTGTGTGTGTTTGGTTGGTTGCGGGTCTCGATTGAAGGATGCGAGTCCCAAGCGCGATCGACTATTCGGGAAGCTCTATCCCGTTGCAGTCGAGGTGTTCCATCAAGTCGAAGCCCTCCCAGTTCCCGGTCAGCTCGTCTTCATACTTGAGCGAGGCAATTTCCCAGCCGTTGCCGATCGTCCAGTACAGCCCGGCCTTGTCGCCGTCCCAGTCGAGCCGCCAACCTTTGATATCTTCCCGGCTCTTGATTAGCTTGCCGAATTTGATACCAATCGCCGCCAGTTCTTCCCGAATAATTGCCAGTTGGGCTGTGGTTCGATCGTGCGGTTTGGCTGGCTGCACTCGCCCGCGTCCATCACCTCGGATGGGTGGCTCTTCATCAATGCCAGCGGCGATTGGTGCGGGTGCTGCGGGTGTTGCTACCAATGCGGGTGCGGTTTCAGTCGGTGCTGGGGCGATCGGCGCTTCAGTTTCGGCGGTGACTTTCTCTGCTTCGGCTGCTGCTAGTGCTTCGTAGCAGGATACAGTCGCTTCCCAGTGGCCGCGTTTTACGTCGCTGGCGGTTTGGGAGACTTGGCAGCAGTAGCGGTTTCCATCTATATGTCTGGCAAACGGACACTCGGCACAGGTGAAGGTTGCGGGTGCGGTAGTGTTGTCGATCGTCGGTGTAGATTGTGTTACTTTCATGATTAGATCCTTTGGGATTCAGCCACCGCTTAGGCCTGAGAAACTTTGGGCGGTGGCTTTGTTTTCTTAGTATGCTACCATCATAGCTCAATACAATACCATGTACAATACCAGTAACATACAGATAGCTTATAGTATGATACTAAAGCATATTAAATAACTTATAGTCTGTTACTCTACTATCAGGTATGGTATATTGATATTGTACCGACTGAGGGAATAACAGACTATGGCAACCAATAAAAAACACATCGCCGTATACCTTGACTCCGCTGTAGAGCAAGCGCTAGTTGAGTTTTGCACCACACACGGCTTAGAATCTAAAAAAGGGCTGATGTATTCGGCGGCGGTAAACAAAGCGCTGGCACAATTTTTCGAGGTAGAAAGCACCACACCAAATAAACTACCTAGTACCACATCAAACACCAGACCAAGTGACACACCAGATAACTGGGAACAACGTATTGCAGAAATTATTGAGAGTAAGACCGAGCCTCTGTTGTCGGAGATAGCAAATATCAAGGCATCACAAGCAAGCGCGATCGAGCAACTGAGGGCTGAGCTGGGGGAGGTGGCCGCCTGAGCGCCGATCGCAACGAAGACGAATCGCTCAGGCACAAAAAAATAGACAAAGCCGAAAAAGACTTAACCACAGCCCAAAACGAACTAACAGAAGCGCAATCACAATTGGCGATAGTGCAGGCAGAGAAGGAGCGATTACAAAAGGAGGTAGCTAAGGAAAAAAAGAACTACCAGACTCTTGTGGTGATAGATAAAGTGCTAAACCAGCAAATAGAGGAAGCGCGATCGCAACTAGCAGAACGCGACACTGAAATAGAGCAACTAAAATCTACAATCCAAAATCTAGAATCTAAACCGCCAGTACCGGAACAGCAGCCAGCACCCGCAATCGACCTACCGGAACAAGTGGGGGAAATTGTAAATTTCTTGAAACAATCACTCCCCCCAGATACAAAGTGGCCTAAGCGGATAATACCCGCGCTGAGGAAGTTTCTGGAAAAAGAGGAGGATTAGGTCGATCGTTCCCCAAACAAAAGCCCCCGACTTGCACCGGGGGTTTTTCAATGAAGGGTAATGAATAATTGGTAATTGGCAACGGGTGCTACCCCAATTAATCTTAGTGTAACGGCTGGGGAGTTAGAGCGATCGCTGAAGTCACCGATTTTCCGGTGCAACAGAGTCGATATCCCTTTCCCATGCCACTACATTAATTAATATTCGATGACCGTTAAATTTAAAATGAACACCAGCTTTAGCTCGATGATTGCGCGGGTTTAACCTAGCAGCACTCACAACTTTTCTCAATTTTGGTTCAGATTGGTTGAGAGCCACTGCTGCCAGCTTTAGCGGTTGAAATTCCTGCATTAACCCGTAGTTTCTGATAATTGCTTCAAGCGTTTCGACACGGCGGGTTAGTTGTTCAATTTCTGGATTTTTCATTTTAAAACACTTTTATTTGTTGAATCAGGTTTAGAGTTGATCGCGAGCAACGCCTTAAATGCCGATTGCTCCGACTGGCTCAGCGCTGCCCACACTTTGCGCCGATCGGCATGACCGCTGCTGCAAACTTCCTTGAGGATTGCTTGAATTTGCTTGGCAGTCTCGGTATCACCGCTAGCGATCGCCCCGCGCACAAACTCAACCAAATCCAGTTCGCAGTCATCAAACTGGTGGCGGTAAAGTTTGAGGATAGTGTCGCGTATTTCAGGCGGTTCAGATTGGGCCCAAAGTTCGACTGTTGCGCGATCGTACTTTCGACCGGGAAACAACAGGGGTTCTTCTGTGTAAGCAAATAATAATTTCTGAGCCTCTTCTATTGGTTGTGAGGCAATCCAACGCAGTTGATTTTTATCGCTGCGACTTATTGAAATCGACAGTTCTGAATTATTTAATGTCTCCATTAGATCCAGACCTCAACAAATTTTTAATCAGATTATCTTTGATCATGTTTTGAGTAATTATTTCGAGCAACAATTTACAGCACTCCTCTGTCGAAAGATTTGCGATTTGCTTTTGGTAAACTTGCAGCTTAAATTCTTGTTCAATTGTCAGCTCAAGGTTTAATTTTGGTAGCATTATTCCTCCTTTCATTCAATCCTGACAGTTAAAAATTAAATCATCGTCACTGCTTAAATCGTTGTTGTCTACAGTCTTAGTCCGTTTTTTACCTGTACCCTGTTGTTGACTGATGGTATTGTTAGTTGCTGCAAAAGCAGTTTTCTTTGCTTTTTTAGCAGCCAAAGATGCCTTACTTTTTTCCTGATAATCCAGCATTTGTGCAATATCTTCGGGCGTGGCTTTCCGGAACCGATGACCAAGCGGCGGGTTAAGAAAACACTCATCACACCAATTTGAATAAACGGTGTCTGTCGGCGGGCATTCTTCTCCGCAATGAATGCACTTTATTTTTGGTTTTACCAAAGAAAGAATTGTTTTAAGGCCAGGGGTTTTTTCCATTTTTTACTCCTCACTATTACTAGGGTTAGCTGCTTTATACAGTCGTCCAATCCTCGCAAGTTCTTCGCGAGTAAGTGCCGCCTTGATCTGGGCTTTCAGTTCCTCATTGCCGTTCCAGACTGCCTCAACCTCTGCCCATGTCTGGGCCGACTGAACTCTGAAAACTAATTGATCTAAATCTGTAGGATTTTCACCCACATCGCCCACATTGAAGTCGAAACCCTCATCCGTCAAGGGTTTGAGCGTGTGGGCGGTGTCGCCCTCAATAACACCCTCATTACCGCAGTCGCCCACATTAGAGGGGATTGCCGAAGTTGTTGTTGTGGGTGTTTGTGGGTGTGCAGGTATATCATTGAGGGCGGTTGTATTTCTTACTGGAAGGGGGTTTGAGGCTAATGTGGGCGTTGTGGGTTGTGGGCGAAGCATGAAGCTAATGCTCCGACCTTTCTTTTCAATCTCTCCGTATTGCAGCTCAACCAATTCAATAAACCACTCTTGTATTTGTTGACTTGTCGGTCTATACTTTTGCCCAAAGACTTGACCGACATCTCGCAAAGAAACCGTACCTCCTTTTCTTTCTGCCAGGTCTAATATTTTGACTAAATTGGGAGCAAGTGTTTCTGGTTCGCAAGATTCCATGTTCAAGCTCAAAGCTTGATCTGTTGTGAACATCACAAACTTAATTGCAGCCCGAACACAATCAGCCGAGATATTTTGTAAAGGTTCTGTGCTGTTGTGTGCAGCATTAATGCAATGCAAAATCGTCGCCAGCTTTCCAACTTTTTCAGCCGCTTTTCCTAGCATTGCCCTCATCCCTTGTTTAGGATGCGCTACCCTTTCCTCTTCGCAGTGATTGTAAAAATTGATAAAAAGTTTTCGCGCTTCTCGATCGAGTTCAAACTGCATTGCTGGTAGCGCATCTAAATTTTCATAAAGCGCTGTTAGCATGGGGGTCAGACTGATAAACGGTGCATTTTCGTGAAGCTTTGTTGCTGAAAGCGGTTGCTGCACGAAATCAAATCTTGCAAATTTACCGTTGGCATCGGAACCATCCCCGACAAATCCAGCGAGAACTTTTGGTTGAATGTTGCCAAAAATTGAAAGACTTAGATTGCGGACATTGGCTGATAAGCCACCAACACGAAGCACGATCGCGCCACCACCGCTCCAGTATTCGAGTAAATCCTCCTCGTCACTTCCTTTTCCCCCGCGATACTGATTTGCTGACTTGAATGCTCCGGCGAGTTCATCGCAAAGATAAAGCATTCCCTGTTCGGGGATTTTTTGAGCTTGAGAAACAATGCCTTCTCCTGTAGCTTTGGTAAAAATATAGGTTTTCTCAGTAGGTTCCTCTGGCTTTGGTTCATCCGAGTCCTTTGCTTTCAACCATGCCTGTAATTTAGCTTCGTAGTTTTCCTTGGCAAATTTATATTCAGCTTCGCTACGGGCTAAAAGCCTCTCCATGGGGTCTGTTATTATTGCTCGAATGACAGGCGTTTTCTTTTGGGAGCTTTCGGCCACTAGGGCTCCAAAATAGTTTGGGCGACACTTAAACTGACTTTGAGGGTACAGCATTGTGCTAGTACCGTTTTTTAACAAAGCGCCCGACTGAACTAAAAGCGCTAACAAATAACCTTCAGCTCTTAGATTTAATGTCTTTGCCAGCTTTTCGATCGGCTCTGCCAACGACTTAGGCAATATTTCCAAAAGACTAAGTTTCGCCGACTTGGACGCAAGCAACTGCTTCAGTTCAACGGCTGTGTCTGCACGAGAGTCCGCTTGCTGCTGTTCGCCAACTCTCTCTGTATAAATCTGCCGGATTTCTCGGATTCCGAATCCCGAAAAAGCTGCTATTTTATTCAATCCAACCGACAGCCTTGACCCGGTAACGCCGGACTTAATCTCAAAGTCGATCGCTTCTTCAATTGAATCTAGTGTTGCAGTGGCAGCTTCTTGAAGTGTTGAGGCTGACTCAATCTTCACGCTTTGCAAAAATCTCTTCTCTCCGATCGCCGCTGCGATATCGTCTGCCGATAACTTGTACTGTTCTACCCAGTCGGCAACGTCTAAGCCATGGTCTGAGGGTAAATTTCCCCAAACTTTTGATTCTGGGTATGGGTAAAGCCAAAGGGTGTCAGGGAAGTATCCAGCAACTTTTTCGGCGTGTTCAATTCCTTTTTTATCTCTGTCGGGAACTATTACAACAACTTTTGCACCCTGCAAATCCTGGGCATCGCTTTGAGTGAACTTGCCACCGCCACCAATATTAGTAGTTGCGGGAAGTCCAAGCTTCCAGAAAATGTCGGCGCACGGTTCCCCTTCGACTATGTAAGGGAGTTCACCTTTTGCGATCGCCTCTCTGACTTCGGCGTAACGGTAAATCGGAATATCGGCACGATTGACCCTATTTGGGTCATCTTTTTCACCTAACCCGCTCACCCACTTTTGCGTCTTGTTGTCCCAGCGTTCTTGCCAGATTCTCTTCTTGCCAGCACCGTCGTCTTGACGACCAACCCGTACCAGTCGCGAGCCGTCGCGAGCCGGATATTCCCAATAACGGGTTTGTTTGGGACGGATGCTTTTAGTGGTTGGTTCCTTGAAAACATAGACACCGCAGCGATTGTCTGAGCTTGCGCCATCAAAGTGCCAAACATCGGGCTGTTGAGTCTTGGCGTGGTCAAAGTTTTGATGGCACAAAACCATCTTGCCGTCGTGGCTGATGCGACAATCACCATCCTTAGTGCGTCCGCACACAGGACAAGGGTTAGATTTGCTGCTGTTGGTAAGTTTTTGGCTTGAGGCAGCATTGGCTGCTGGATTGTGTGGTGACATGGCCCTACCTGTGCGATAAATTCTCTAAATTTTTGTGGCGCTGGAATCCGGAAATTGATGTAAATGATGGACTTGGGGTGGCGTTAAGCGTCGTTTGAGCCATCAATGAGCGTTACTAGGATTTCAATTCCAATGTCTGCGAGTGCGTCGGCTGATAGCGAACCCATTAGGATGATGGCGGCCTGAAGTTGATCGTCAAATCTTTCGGCAAAGGGATGGAGTTTGATCAGTTGAGTGGATTCGCGAGCGCCGATTTGATTGCAGGCAATTTGAGCTACAGCAATTTTTTGAGGCCAGCTCAAGCCTTTGAGTAAAACCCGGAGGTGGCTGAGTGAGGCGCGCTCTTGAACGATCCGATCGGCGAGGTCGTTGTTTTCTGTGTTGGCAGTCGGGTTAGTGTGCATTTTTTGTCCTGGGGTGAGTGGGGAGAAAAGCGATCGCGCCTCTGTAACGCGACCGCAAAAACCATTAGTCAAATGCAATGAAAATCTCAGCGCGTCTAGGTGTTTTACATAGCAATCACCTCCTGAGCGAAATGGGCATCCCGCCGACCGCTTCTCGGTGGTGGCGGATTTCTAGGGGGGGAGAAAGCGATCGCTGGGTGAGGGCGATCGCTAAAAGCGAAGATATGAGATAAGGCTGTGTGATGGTTTTACTGTTTCATAGGCATCTCCAGTGGTGGGGTGAAAAACTTGTTATCGGCCGCTACCTCGGTAGGGAGTTGGCTTGGGATTTTTTCGGTACATATGCGGTATGCGGTGAGGGGTAATACCCCTGTTGGTAGATAACCCTGTTATTATCTACCCCTGCTGGTAGATACCCTTATTGCCAAACGGTGCAAACCGAGATACAAAAAGGAAAAGCTCTTGAACGACACAACGCCTAGCGATGCTAAAACCCGCAGGATTTACATAGCTTCGTTTTGGTTGTTATTTCTTCGGTGAGCGAACTTTATATTTGATGTAGGCAGGCCGTGGACGTCAATCACCGGCCTGTCTATTTTTGTTGTCCTTTACTAACACAGGTCAAAACGGCTAGCCAAATTGACCTGTCTTTTGATATTATGGCAGAAGAAAGGCTAAGTCAACCCCCAAAAACTAGGAAAATCAGTGTGTTACGACAACTACGAGAGAATGCAGGTTTAACGCGTGAGCAATTGGTAGCAAGGCTTGATAACCGAGTAGCGCTCAAAACCCTCCAGCGCTGGGAGATTTCTGGAAAGGAACCGGCCATGACTCGTGAGGACTGGCTCGATCTTTGTGAAGCTCTTAACGTGAGGTGGGAGGACCTGCCCCGCACTTTGGCAGGATTTGTGGATGAAGATCAGAGCTTAACAGCTTAAACATAAGAGTCAAATTGGCTAGTCAGTTTGACTCTTTTAATATATTATGAGGTAATACCGCCGAAACCCCTGAGAACTAGCGACCTCAATGACAACAATCAGCTCAAAACTAAAAAACAGGAGGGAATGACTAATGGAAAATGACTCTAGCCCCGAAGATTACTAACAAAAATTGGAGCAACAGTATAGTTCATCCGAAACTACTGTAAAGTTCCACTCTGGCGAATCAGTAGAAACAAGATATTGTCCTATGCACGAACAAGTCAGGGCGACTGCAAAAGTCCATTTTTTAATTCAGATGAATCCAATTAGTAGTGAGGTGGTGGATGGCGATATTTTCAGGAGAAACAAGCGGATATAACAAAGCCTTGGAATTAGTAAAGGCTCTTGAGCTGTCAGGCATTGATGCTTTTATTGGTGCAGGTGCAGTCGCTATAAACTGCAAACCAGATCAAGTTAACTTGGCTCGGCAGATTTGTACTGAATTGAGCGCTGTATTTAGGGAGGGCTATATCGGATCTGCACAGAATTTTTTATTAAAGTCAAAGGATGGAACCGATCTAGCGAGACGCGCAAAAGACGACGCGCACTCTGTTGCAAAAGAATGGGAATAGTGGTCGCGGTTTACAGGCAGACTCAGTAAATTCTGAAAGTCTTGAATAGAGGTAAAAAGTAGATGGCTAACACAAAATTAGGAGGTGCAAAATCAGCCGCTTGTAGAATTGGCTGCACCTTCCAAGAGTATTATCAAAAACGCCAATCGGGTTTTAAGTGGTGTTCGGCTTGTCAAACCTGGACACCACTAGCTTTTTTCAACAGAGATTCAGGAGCAATCGACGGCTTGAGCAACAAGTGCAAAAGTTGTACGCGAGCTAAAGACCGCCAGCGGTACAAACCTGTCCCACTCGATATGCGAAAACCGCGAGGTTTTGTCGCGCACCCTCCCCGGGACGGCGACAAACAGCAAGCTCGGAATCGGGTAAACCGGGAAGTTGCCAAGGGTAAATTGCCCCATGCTCGAACTGTGCCTTGCACCGACTGCGGGCACATTGGGAGCGACAGACTGCACGAATACGATCACTATTTGGGCTACGCAGCCATCAATCATTTAGCGGTGCAGTGCGTCTGCGTTCCGTGCCACAACAAACGCGAACAGCAACGGAGAAAACAGGAGGAACGATGAAACCTGAAGATAAGACGATCGCATACCAGCCCAAATTTGATGCCACCAACTTACATATTCCTGATTTAGTTGCTATTTTGCGAGTTTCTAAAAGCCTGGAAGCCGGAGGACGTCAGCCATTGGTAAATACTTTGATTGTGTCTGGGAATGCAGATGATCTGACTCCGCCAGTGCGAGTCAATGAGCTGATACACGAGTTCTTCTATGGGAACTGCAAAAGTTTTGCAGCGAAGTGGCAAGAAATTGTGAATATGGGCGACGCTGAACTATTAGAATTTTTGCGACAAGCAGAGGAAGCTTTAGGGCTTTCCGAGAGAGAGTTGAAAGTTATGGAGGTAAAGGAGTGAAATTTAGATTTCCGTTAAACAATCAACACGTCATCGGGTTTAAAGGTGAAATTCCTTATTTGGGAATTGATACCGATGAAATTGTTTCTTTTCATTTGACTGCTCAAAACGAGTTGCAGTTGTGGTTCAGGGGGATTCCCAGTTCAGTAACCATTACTGAAGACCTGCTAGGTCAAGCGTATTTCAAAGATTTGCTGACTTTGGTTTGTAGTGATTTCCAGCACATTGACAATGCCAAGCCTCGCATTTCTCTACTTGCAGATTTACGTAAACCGCTCAACATCGATCAGTAATTCATTGAAATGCCCCGCAGTGCAGCAAACACTCGGGGTCGATCATTATTCAATCCAGGCACGGAGAACAACGATATGACTAATATATCAGGAAATCTGCACAAAGAGGGCCTAACCCCTCCGGTTGTGGAACCAGAAGAATTTGACCCCGTAGAACTCCTTTTCAAAGCTCAAAACCGATTCAATTGGAGCCTCGAACAATTTGCGATTAGTTTTGGCTGGGAGGTTAGCACAATCCAAAAGTGGAAAGAGAGGCAGAAGTTTTCAAGGCAAGCAAGAATCAGGGCAGCTACTCTAAAACGTGAGTGGGAGAGAGATTACGGCTTTTGACGCCGACATTTTTAAAGTATCGATTTTTTATCGTTGACCCCTCCAAGCGAGGGGTTTATTGTTGGTTCAAAAGAAGGAGAAGATTTAATGCTATTGCACCAGATTCTTATTCAACAACGCTTGTCACAACCATTTCCGAAAAAACACTTGGTTGTCGTTCACCGTGCCGACAATCCCGATGTGACGATTGAAGCCCTTGGTCACAATCCTCAAGACGCCGCCGATCGAGTCCATCGAAATGCCCGAACCTATGGCTACGCTGATGCCATTTGCGTCACGCCCGCCCCAGAGGAACCCGCACCCGATCGGGGAAACGGACGATAATTTTTTTTGATTTAACCACTGAACATCGAACGCTGAACATCACCGAAAAACACAAAAACAATGTTCACCGCAGTCTCTGAAGTGCAGACGGGACGGCAAGTTAAAGCCCTCGCACTTCGTTCAGTCAATCCCGAATGGGGGCGTCGAGATTTCTGTAAAGTCCAGCTCCGGCGATCGTGGGTCACTGTCAACGAATGGGACAAGTTGCTTGCTTTTACTCTTGACGACTATCTGACCGACCCCGCAACGGGTGAATATCTCTGGGCGCCTAGACAGGCTTGGAATGCTCATCAGCAATGGGTACTCAAAAAGGTTAAAAAGTGGATGTCGCGCACTCCAAAGCCAACATACACCGAACTAGAAGAGCATTTAGCCAGCAATCAGCACTTGTACAATCACCAACAATTTTGGAAAGAATTTGAGGAATTTTATGCGACTAAGCGAGCTTGCGAAAACACTGAACACTCCAGTACAGGAACTCATGGGGCGGGCTAAAAAGTCCAACCTGAAAATCAACCACGACACCCAATTAACGCCCGAACAAATCGCCCAACTTAAGAAAGTTGAGGAAGTACCGATCGCCCGTCCACAGCTTCCCGGTCAAAGTGAGATTGACCAACCATTGCCCTCAAATGAGCAAATGGTCGCCACCGAAGAACAGACTCCCGCTCAGTCGATCGCCGCTCAATCCCACGCCCAACTGACGCAATCTCGGCAAGCCAAAAACGCCCAAGCAAGCAACCTGTTTCAAGCTGCTGTACAAGCTGAATATGCCAGCGGACAAGACCGTGGTTTGCTGTTGGGACTAGCCAATGAACAAGGTGCTGTAGATGCCTACATGGCAGTTACTCAAGCCTTTGCTGATGTCGGTCAAGCCGATCTAAATATTCAAGCAACCGATCGCGCTAACTTCTTGTCACAGGACAACAGCGTATTGGGGGAGTTGCGGAATCCTTGCAGGAGCTATTCAGAGAGCGAGGATTTATTGGCAAAAGCTCGATCGGGTGCAACGGCAGTTCAAACCGATTTGAATCAAATCCTGAGCGACTTGCACGGCAAATCGTCACCCTCTGCGACAAAGAGCGAGTAAGTTTAGTGTTTTTGATTAACACTGACCCGAATTCAATCAGGAGAAAACAGATGCTGAAATGGTTACAAGGTTTATTCGCCCCGCAGTCTGAGAGGTCAATCGAAGCGGTTTTGTGTATGACCGGATATTGCTAATTAATTCAAAACAGGAGACTTAAACAATGCCAAGAATTATCAATGGTCAGTTTTTTGAAGACGGCAAGCCCGGAACCCGCATCATCAATACCGAGGGCGGGAACTACACCGAGAAGATTGAAGGCGACTTCATTCAGGGCAACGTTATCAACTATACTCCTAAGCCAACTCCTCAACGCAAAGATTACTCACAGGACGGCGAGACGATTGATGTTGAGGCTGTGGCAGAAGATAAAGAAAAAAGCGGGTTGGCTAAGTTTTTTAAACTCTTTCTTTAGAAAGACAGGACTATTACATCAATTCAAAGGAGCAAGATGCTTTCACGAGTTATTCAACACAACCCAATGTCTCCAATTCTTCGCAAGAACTTGGGAGAAAGTGGATTAAACAATGTCGCTAATTGCACAGATGAAGAAGTTCATCAAAGCTCCCTAGATGCTAAAAAATGGCAAGAGCAGTCTCGCCGATCTAAAGTGTTTGTCCAAAATCAAAAAAAGATTATGGACTGTAAAAAAAAGCTTGAAGAATTAGCACTTGAGCTTTTGAAATACGGATTAAAGACTGACGAAGAAATCACAGATTATATTGCCAGCGGTATTGAAGAAGGAGCTAAATACAAAGCTGCTGTCTTGTACCGCATGGAAAAAGCGCGACTCAATGTGCTTAAAACAGAAGCCCAGTTTGTTGCTGACATGGGAATTGCTGGAGTTAAGGCTGGCGGTGAAATTGAGTTAATTGCTACTCGCTACGGCATTGAGGTTGCTTTTCTTCAGAAAGGATTCAAGCTTCAGGCTGGGTCATTCCGATCGCAACTTCAAGCCAGTGCCGACGCCAAAAATCAAGAAGCAGTCGCCCGCCAACAGCAAGAAGCTTATTGGCGTGGTGAGTCCACTAGCTTTAGCGGTGGCAAGAAGTCTCTAGGTGGTGGCGGACTATTTCAATCGATTTCCAAGTCTTTATCGTCGTGGTTCAAGGTCTGATTATGCAGTTTGGAAAAGAGTATGTTCGTCGCCAATGGGATAATCAAATTATTGTCAGGGTTCCGGCAGGCACTGAAATTAGTGAGTCCGAAAACTTTTTTGGAAACGTCATAGTTCAGGTTAACACGCCTGTTACGAAAAACTTAGGTAGTGAAATCTGCCTCAGTCAAGAAGAATTTGAAGAATACGTGGAGTAGATATATGGACGGAGTTTTGGAAGGTTACGCCGCTTATGAAACTTGGGAAGCTCAACAGCCAAAGCCGCAAGTTTTGACTGCTGAGCAAGGCCAAAAACGAATCGCTTTTTCACAAGCTGCTTACAAGATAGCGCACTTCGGATTGCTGGCTAGTGGTACGGCTACCGCTGTATTGATTTTTCGGATGGTTCCGTGGTTGTCGTTTGGCAGTTTCGCATTGCGGGTAATTGCGATCGCCATTGTTGGTCGCGAAGCAATTTTTGGGATTGACGAGGAGCGCCCCGGATATCAGGCAGCGGCGGTTGCTATTGCGATCGGTTCTGCTGCTGGGGAATGGGATGCAATTCTTGCGATTATAAGCGCAGTTGCTGACTTTTTGAGTATGTATGGTGGTTCGATCGTTTTAGGGCTGTTAATGGTCGCTATTTTGGCTATGTGGGTAATAGGAGGACGTCATGTCCAGCAGGCTTAAAATCTCTCTTGCGCTATCAGTTGGAGTTTGCGGATTGATACTGGCTGGTGCTAACTTGCCAGTTGATACTCAGTTAACAATCCGCACTAAGCTAGGCAAGCGCACGCAACCCCACTGGATTGTCCCCGCTGACAGTAAGGTTGTCAAAACGGAAGGTGGTTCCGGCTTGATTAGATTGTTTGGTGGCTTAGTAGGTTGTGTAGGTTTTGGTATTGCGATGCACCTTGCTGGAACCGACGAACGACAACAGGTTTTGTTCTGGCAGAAGCAAGGGGCGATCGACAGCATCCAGATAAAAGAACATGAAGCAACTGCCGAAATCTATGCTGGTGCAAGGCTTAAAAAGCTACAAATGGAAGCTCAGGCAGACGTTGACTACCACTCATTACAAATTCAGCAAAAATTCAGGGAGGCGATCGGCTGGAAGCCTATAGCACAGCAGTCAATACTGCCTTACGGAAAGCCAGGGACACTTGAGGAGATAATAAATCCCGGCGATAAAGTGGAAGCAACAACAACACCAGTGATTGAGTCAAATCCCAACCTTGACATCTCCCGACAAATAGCAACCAAAATCTTAAATTCGCTAGCTGGCATCAATACTTCAATTTTTCTAGCGGCTCCTACCCGGTGCGGAAAAACTCACACCCTGCACAAGTGGCTGGCTGACCTGATAACTCGATTTCCAAGAGCTAGTTTATACGTGATTTCCCAAAAGTACGAAGATTTCCCCGGAGTCTCTAGCAACAGATTGACCGTGTTTGATGCCATGCTGCCGGAAGAGTCGATGAATTTTTTGGATGAAGTTTACGAAAAATTGTTAGAGCGTAAGTCCAAACCTGCAACAGAAGAAACTTACCGCGATTATCCGGTCAAGCTAATACTTGAGGATTGGTTTGCGACCCATCAATGCTTAGTCCAGAAAAAAAATGCACAACTGTGGGAATCCGTCGCCGCTAAATTGGGAATGATTGCAACGGTTGGTGGTCAGTATAACGTCGGTTATTTCATCTGCACCCAGTCATTTAACATTGCCTCTAGCGGTGTTGCCGACTCAAATATTCGGCTTAACCTAGCATTGTTAGCGCAAGGCTTGGTACGGACTACTAGCAATGATGAAGAGCAAGGTTCTTATGGTGTAATTGAGCAAATGATTAATAACTCAAATGTCATTGCAGGCAAGGAAACACGAGACAGATTGGCGTCAGATTTGAGCTTGCTAATCCCTATTTCAATGGCTGAGCAAACCCCAATAATTCTCTCAACTATTGGTAATCCTGTACTAGGGTTAATGCCTAAAATTGAGGTACACAGCGCACCAGCCGCACCATCTCTTGCACCCGATAGCACCGACACCACACCATCGTCCACACCATTACTGGACAAGGCTTTCAGCGATTCGCACCAACCGCACCATCCCATCCCTCAAGGCTGGCGGGTGGCATCCCCAGCCGATATTACTCCTGTGGTGCGTGGCGTAATTGTGGCTTGTATTCGCGCAGGCTGGGGACAAACAAAAACTATTCAAGAAGTATTCGGGATAACCAAGTCGGGCAACAATCCTAATTACGATTTGGCTCGCGAAGTGTTTCAGCAAATTAGCAATGAAATCAACTAGCTATAAAACCGCGTTTACAGAGCGAGTCCCGGCGACAATCAAAAATGGGTAAAAGCGCGAGAACGCCTTCATAAAGTGTTGGATGCTTACAATATCCAATATCAAGTTAGAAGTAAATCAGAAGTTGAAATTTAATTCGTCACACAAAAACTAATTGGAAAATCGCCATGAAACCACAAGACTTTAACGCACCTAAGCAACACCCTTTTGGAATGCTAGCTGGATTGGGCTTGTCGCATACTAGCGAATGCGAGTCGATGCTTGTTTGGCTATTGACCAAATGTATTGAGCAAAATTCTTGGGATGCTGTGACCACAACGCACCGCCATCCAAACTTGGTGCAAGCGGGATTGGTAGAGGAAGTTGGCGAAAAACAATACAAGCTGACCACCAAGACTAAAGGACTGCTATATAGCTATTATGGGAAAGAATAATTTAATGAAGTAAATCTGAAATTGAAGTTTAACTAAAAAACGTGAAAAACAATTGTAACAAATATGAAATATTCTGATTTACCAGAAAAAGTGCATGATGCCAAAACAGAAGCCGCAGTGGACGCTATCAATCTCTTAGTGTATGACAAATCTTTAGGCTCAGCAACTGTACACGAAATAACAGCTAATCAACGCAACGTGGAACCCGGTTTAGTAAAAGGCTTTGTTAGAGACGTAATAAGAAAAAGATACGGCCATGAGTAAAAATAACCAACAAAATCACGCCGTCCCCGGCTACGTCTATTTAATTTACGACCCCGCCGTGCAACTCTACAAAATAGGGTTATCCCGATCGCCCGCAACCCGACTGCGATACCTCAAACAATCCTACGGCACTCAATTAAAACTGTTGCAAGTTGTCTGGACGTTCAATATGCTGTTTGTAGAACAATTGCTGCACAAACAGTTTAAATTGGTGAGAACGTACCGGGGTAAGGTTGATGGCGGTACGGAATGGTTTGCGTTTGATTGGTGGACTGTGCCGTATGCCAAAGCCTGTTTGGTGGGTAAATGCTGGGCAGTTAATGGTTGTTATGTGTTGGGCGCGATCGCGTTGATCGGTCTGATTGTTGTTGTAATTTCTGGAGTAATTTAAATGAGCCGCAAAATTCTAAGACTGTATATTGATAAAAACAGCGTTAAGCCAGAATTTATTCCGGTGTTGGCTAATAACGTACACGAGATAATCCAGAAAATGCTGTTTGAGATTTACAAAAAAGTCAATTTAGAATTTGCCCAAAATCCCGAAAATTTAAAAAAATATTTAGAATTTATACCGGAACTGTCAGATTGGGAAAAGCCAACTGATGAAGAATTAATGGAATTGACAAGACAGGAAGAAGTATCATTTGAAAGCGAAAGCGGTTTAGCTGCGGGGGGCTGGAAATACGCAGTGCGCGACGAACCGAACTGCGTAAGCGCAACGCTTGAAATTTACAGCAAAAGTCATATCCCAAGTATGGTTGGCAGTTCTTGGCAGTCAATGGGCAAAGATTATGGATTTAAAATTTCGGAAGAAGTTGTTGCAGATTAGAAAAAGGAGCAAGCAATAGTTCCCTTCAGGCAATCAGCGTGATATTTTTGCCTGAAAGACCTCCTTTCGGGGGAAGTGGCCAGCATTAGGGTGCGAAAAGTATTTTGCTTGATGCCAGCGTCAAACACCTTGATCTGGGAAGCAGTATCGAAAAAGACTCGATCACCGTTTGCGCTTGTGCTGATTTGCACCCATTGCTGCTGACCCTGAGCTTGAACCGCAGTCGCAACGGTAAAGCTCAATATTGACGCTGTGATCGCTCTGATTATTGATTTGTGCATATTGGTTGCCTTGACTTGGTTGACACACTAAAAGTCTATGCCTAAGCCAGGACTTCAGACATCAGTGAATCTAGGCAGGCGGCGGAGTGACATTAGAGCCACCTCTGGGTGGAGTTCGTTTTTCGGGGGGATCTGACTTTGTGGGTTGGTAGCCACCAAATCGTTGTGGCTTTGCCTTGGGTTCTTCTGCGGGAGTTTCGGAAGGTTCGATTCTTGAGAAGTCGCTTCCTCCGATTCTTCCGCCTGTGCGCCTGTCGTTAGTCATCTTTGTCTCGTTTGTATCCCTTTGTATCGTGAGCTGAAATCATGCCTACCAAATTTCATCTTCTGCCACCTCAATCTGGTGCAAATAATCAGCTAACCCGCCAGACCTTAAAATTTTCACAGGTGCGGTAATCTCTCCGCCTTTGACCGCCGCCATATTTACTGCCAATGTCGCAGGTCGCTTAGTCGGCCGCGCAAACTTGCTCAACACAGCGCTGATTTTGGCTTTAGCTGCTGCGGCAATTCGTTCGTTGTCGGGCGCTGTTTTGCTACCGTAATCGGTTACGGCGACATCCGGTAAAGCTGTTACCAGAGTAGTTTCTGCGTTCTCGTCACCGATCGCACTTTCAATCCCCGCAGTCGGCTCTAGCCCACTTGCCCCGGTTTGCGTTAAAGCACTTTCTTCCTGACCCTGTAAAGCTTGCAACTCCTGGCCATGCCCAAACTCGGCTTTGCTTTTAAGCGCTTCGGGCAAAGCCGACTGAATCTTTTGCAGCGCGATCGCCACTTCCTCGACCGCTACCGATTGGCGCGGCACCATCCAAGAATCAATTACCGGAGATTGCACCCCAAGTGCCGACTGTCGCTCCCACTCCGATCGCCGGAACATCACCTGTGATTTGATCGACTCCCACACTGCCGCCATTTCCTTCGGTCGGGCGATCGTCTGTGCGGCTTTCCGCGCCGCTTCTTGCGGGGTTGTGCCGGGACGCGAGAGGTAATCTTGCTCCAGACACTGAACGGCGATCGTACACGCCACACCGGGCGCAATTTCCCATTCACGCTGCTCAGACGTGCCCAGAGGAATACCTGCCTTAAACTCTTTCCAGTAAGTGCAGGGTTTGCCAGTGTTCAGGTTTTTGACGATCGTAAACGCCCAAGCTACCGGAGATTTGCGCCCCAGTCGTTTGCCTAAATCTTCTAACTGGGAATGGAATTCTCGCAGGTCGTTGGGTACGATCGACTCAAAACCGAGCGCGCCGGCGGAACTTTTACCCTCATGACTAGACCTCTGGTTTGACGAATAATCTTGTTTGATGTTGCTACGGAGTGGGTTGTCTCTGCTTGCGTCCAGATTTTCCTTTTCTAAAATTTCAATCCAACCTCCCTCTCTCTCTAAATTCTGAATAACTACAGTTGAAATAGTATCTTGATATGATTTGCGGACAGACGACAAATCGATATGTTCAGTTTCGACAAATCGATTTGTTAAAAAATGACAAATCGGTAGTGACAGGCTTTTCAGCAGCTCAGTCAGCTTATCTTGGTTAATGGTGTAATACTTGCAGTGATCCCATTTTGTGGCCCTCAGCTTGTTGCTGATGACCAAACCTAGCTGTTCCAACTTGGCGAATATCCTTCTGATTTTGTACGGAGATAGGAAAGGGAAATTGCTCAACCAGTCGATCGCCTTGCCGTGATCTTCCGCCCGTTGCTGTTTTTCTGAGTTCCGACACTTAATCGGATTTCTGATCCACTTTTGCCCGTTGGCTTGCGTCCCTGTTAGTTTTGGGTTTTGCAGGCAATAGTAGAGTTGTTGAAGCACGGTTGCTTCTTCAAGTCCGATCGCTGTGGCGAGTATGCGCGGTAGCGGGATTGAGTTTTGTTCGAGTAAGAATTGCGATGGCATGGTATTGTATTTTTGGAAAAGTTCAAAGAGTAGGATTTGCGAACTTGCCATTTATCAGCCCTGAACACTTCTACTGTTCGGGGTTGATTGTTTTGATGAACGTTAGTCTTCTAAAACCGAGAGCAGGCGTATCGCCAGATATCCAGGGCGATCGTATCTTTGGCCGGTACGATCGGGTCTTTATCTGCACGTTCTAGAGGGACGTTTTGGATAAAAGTACCTTGGCGGTTTACCAAGTCAATCTCGGACAAAGCTAGAGTTCCCTTAAGACAGTCAGCGCTGTATTTCTGCCTAAAAGATCGCCTTGTCGCGGAACCAGCTAAGACTAGAGTTCGGAAAGTGTTTCGCTTGTATCCAGCATCAAACAACTGAACTTGCGAGGAGAGATCGAAAAAAACTCGATCGCCGTTCTCGCTTTTTGTTATTTCTACCCATTGCGACTGTTGAGCTTGAACTGCTATCGCAACGGTAAGGCTTAATACTGCGGCTGTGATTATTTGGATTGATTTGTGCATTTTGTTGACATCGGCTTAGTTGACACACTAAAAGTCTATGTCTAAGCCAGAACTTCAGATGCGATCGCGTACAGAGCCTCTAGCATTCCATCAACTTCTATTTGGTCTAACGGCTTGCGGCCGCTGCGCCGGCATCGAGCTTTCACGTCGAATTTGTAGCGGTAATACAGTTCCAGATAAAGCTTGTCCCAGATTGCAGAGTATGCGGCATTGCTGCGCCTAACGCAATTGCGGACGATCATATTAATTCGACCGCGAGTAGGGATTTCTGCAGGCGTGTCTGCGGACAGAGGAAGGGCTTTCAGTTCTTCCTCTGCTTGCTCTTTGTTGGCGACCAGTTCATCTAAGACTTGAAAGTGCTGCTTGAGTTGCCGTTCCTGCTCTACCATCTGCTGAGCAATTTCTGCCAGCATCTCCATTCTGGTTTGAGGTGCCGGCGACACTGAGTATGTTCCTGTTTTGCGGATACTAGGTAAGACTTCAGCCGTTACCCATTTTTTGAACTTTTTAGCCTGTGGTTTGGTTGAGCCAAAAATGCAGGCGTACAGACCGGACTCATTGACCAAGGAAACCTTGAAAGTATTGTCGCTAAAGGATTCCGTCATTTTGACGGAATCCAATTTTTGCGGGTTTATTGTTTGCTTGTCTTCTTCGTCAACCAGTTTTAGCATCATTGACGGGTCTGCATATTCCAATACTGTTGCCACATCTGCTGCGACAAACCAGGACTCGTTGCTTAGGGTTACAAGGCGAACTCTTTGAGCCTCAAAGTTGAAGATGGTTAGATCATTCATTTTGTTTTTATGGGGGTTGACCGATCCCTGGATGTTCGCGCATCGCAGGGTTTTTATTTTTGATGACAGTTATTGCGTGCTAGTGAATTCTCCTTATTTACTGAAACAATGCTACTCAGTGTAGTAAATTGGAGATATAATGTCAACCACAGGTAATAAAATATTATCTAAATATTACGAAAAGGGGACGCCAATGATTCCGCTTGAATATGTCGCTAGAATATCGTGGACTGAGGAGCTTGGAGCCAGACTTAAGCGACTTAGGGGTAAAACATCTAGGCGAGCACTCGCCGAAAAACTAACTGCCGCAAACTATGATTACAGCCATCAATATCTTCAAAAAATTGAGGACGGCAGAGCTTTAACTGTACCGCTAGACTTGGTTTTGGCGATTTGTGAAATTTTAGAGATTCGCCTAGGTCAAATTCTACCCGTAGCTAATCTGGACTACCCCGAAGAATTTACTACTGGGGGTTGACATTACTACTAAAAGTAGTTATATTGGTTTTACAAGCAAAAGCGGCCTGCACCCACTCGTCGAAAAGTAATGCAGACCGCCCGCTTAACCGCCCCCTTTTAAAGGGGCATCCCCAAAGAGCCAAGACTCAATAGAGACATCATTATTATGACACTCGCAGCGCTCAAACCCCAAGCCCCCGCCCAAGTAATCTGGCAAGATGCCACACCCGAATGCCAAGTGGGAGATGTAATCCGCAAACCCTACGCCCCGATCGCCCTCGTAGTCGGCAAAGAAACCCTGAAAAACGGCCGCACTTGCTTGATCGTGACTTTCCCGAACTGCCGCGATCGCCACACAGAAGAATGGGTTGTAGGCGAAGTAGCAGCCCCAGTAGTTGAAGAGTCAGTCGAAGTCGAAGCGCCAGCAGCCAGCGCACCCGCCTACACCGCTGAAATGCTCAAAACCTTAACTTGGAATCAAATTCAAAAACTGCACACCAGCCTCGGCTTGAAAGCAACCGCCAAATCGCGCACCCGCCGCGACTATGAAGTTCGGATTTTAGCTCAATCATCCTTGACCGCGACAACTGACGACGCACCCCCAAATCGAGGCGATAACGGGCGCGGACGGGTGACTGCATTGACCGCTTTGCCGGAGGCTACGATCATATTACCCCACGCGATAAAGCCAAAGGCTGACGATAATTTCATGACAGCTTTTACGAAAGAGAGTGAAGGCGATCGTAAATTCAACGATTTAACCTATCTGACCCAATTGGAAATGGAGGCTCAATTGGCTGTTGAGCGAACTGTGATTGGTTCAGAAGAAGAAGCGACTGCCTACACTCATTTATGGCAGATTGAACGAGATATTGAGTTCTATAATCGCCCAGAATCTAAACCGCAACCTTCCCCCGTAATCCAACAACTAGAAACACAAATGAAAGAACTCAAAAAAGATGTCCTGAGCTTGTTCAAGATTACCCCTTTTGACTCGTCCATTCTGTCCACACACGACGAACATTTAGACGAGCAACCACCGACGGAAGAGGCGGAAGGAACTATTCATTGGCGGACGCCTCTTGAAGGGACGATCGTAGGCAAGAAAGGCGCAACCCGTCCTTTTTATATCCGCAACGATGAGATTTTTATCATTATTAACGCGGGATTTACCGCTTCTGAAACCAAACATCCAAATGTGCGACACCAACAAATCAGGGCAGCCATTGAAGCTGGACGCAGTTTCGATCCCAAAATGTACAAACAGTACGCCTGTTTTGCACGAGAGACAGAAAATTACAACGGAAAGGGTCGTATCAAACAAGGACAGGATGGCCGCTGGTGGGCATGGTCTATTTGGAGTAAAACTGGCACTGGTCATCCATTTTTCTCAAGGGAAATTGCGATCGGCTATCTAGATAAAATGGCTCAGCACCACCAACTTGCAAGACAAAGCGCAACTTGCGCGAAGTAGTGAATTTGCTCAGTGCCAGCGGGAGCGGTAAAACGGCTGGTAGAACTAAATCAAATAAACTCTGCACAAGTACAAATGAATTTCGCACTGGACAAAAACGAAGCGACAAGACGGATGCAGGCAAGACAAAAGAAAAGTGTTGTCTGGACTTTAAAAGACATGACAGTAGAGTGGCAAATCATTCCTGCTACCCAAGCTAGGAATTGGGACGGTTCTCCCGCAGGTCAAGGAAACGATCCTCACCAAGAAATTTTGTCAAGAATGGTCTTAAAAAAAGGCTGTCACCCTCGGTTTACTAATTGGTGGTAACTGTCCTCGCCAACCAGCGGTAAGGCCGAACAGAACCGCAACAATCAAACAAAAAACAAACCGAACTAAACCAAATCTAAAACCCATGACTAAACAAACAGAAAATCAACGCTCTACCTTTTCAGTCTTCGGAAGCAAAGCCGCCAACGAGTTGCTCGTTCCAGAAATCCCGATCGCAGTTCGCAACAATTGCCAATCGGGACAGTGGACAATTGGGGACACGGACTACGGTTCCAAATGTTCAATGACAATTCTCAAATTTTCTAAGTTCTTCGGTGCTCTCGGTCAAACCGAACACACGTTGTGGGGGCAGCTTTGGTTCATTGCCGAAAGCGGCGAATTGCCACAAGGAACGGTAATGGTTACATACATCAAAAACCGCAGCTTAAATGATTTCAATCGCTTAGTGGCTTCTGTTCAATCTAAAGGGGTTGAGCCAGCCACAGGGGTTTTTGTTCCTGAGTTTGTCAAACATAGCGGTCAGAAACCAGACGACAGTGGCGTAGTTAAGCCAGTTAATTACTACAGCTTAAAGTGGTTGTGGCAAGAGCGTAAAGACTGGGCAATTATTGACCAAGCCGCAGCAATTCTATCTGATGCTAGTTGCCAGTCAAAAATGGTTGATTGGGATGGGACAAAGGCTATGCAGTGCCTCGACAACCTCTCGCCACAAGAAGCTGCATACATTATGCGTGGTGACACTTACTCTCAGCCAGCGTTTGCAGCCGTTGACGACGTGCTAGACGTTCCCGCGCTACCGTCCGCTAGCTAGTTTACCCAAGGCTAGGTAGTTAATTTCTACCTAGCCGATCGCACTTCACAGCAATGCAATACCCAACAGTTGAAATCCCCGACAATCTACCAGAGGGCGTACAAGAGCAAGTCGCTTATTTTCTCGCTGATTACCCCAAGAGCGGCCCCGCACTAGCTCAACGCTATCTCCAGATCTGCGAGAGACTATAAACGCTTACCAACTCAATCGGGTGTTTACAGTCCCCTGTTTTCGAGATTGGAAAATATACCACATATTAGTTTTGTTTGGGGAGTATACCGGGTATCACTCACTCCGGTTGATTTACCCTGCAAGCAAGCAGCGCGGTCAGGAGGGGCGGGCCAGCCCAGCTACCCCTCCTGACCCACGATTCATCCTTCTACTATTAAACCTTTATACTCAGCCTTTGTTGTTTGGTATTTTCGAGGTTTGTTACAATCTTGCGCTTTTAATTGTAGCGCTCGCTTAGTGGGTTCTGATTTAATCAATTAGACAACTGTAAAACAACTGTAAAACACTGTGAAATATTTGTAAGACAGTAAACCAAGCGCGTGACACACGAACTTCGTGTCCTCTGCCGGACGGGTAGGCGGCTATTTTTCCGACGAGCTGAAAGTAATTTTTTGTTTTAGCAAAAATTTAGTAGCCCGTCGGAAAAATCCCGCTAGGGCTTTAGGCGAGGAAGGGTTTTTTGCGCTCAGGCACTGAAACGACTTAGAAAGTTCAAGAGGATTGAACTTTTTAACGATAAGTAGCATTGCAAACCGGACATTTGTAACTACCCAAGTCTTTCAGGACTTCTGGCGTCTTACTAAGTCTGATAGTCTTTTTTTCCTTGTCGTAGCAACCTGTACAGAATGGCCCATCAGTAGTCTTGTCTTCCTTGACAAGGAAATACAACCCATCTTTGGTGACAACTTGAGGCTTATTGTTCTGAGGGTTCTCTAGTTGTTGCTTGAGTTGTGCATTCTCATTTTTGAGCGCTATACTCTCTTCTTTGTAAACTGACAGTTCTTGCTTGACATCTAAAAGAGCCTCTTTTGCGCTCAATAGCTGCTCTCTAAGATCCAGAATCCCTTCCCTGAGTTCAACATTTTGAGATTTTTTAGCTAGCTCAGCAAGCTTCTTAATGCTATCGATGCCCGCCGATAGCCCTCTGATGGTGGTTGCGATATCCGCTGGCATAAGCTCGTTCAACTCTTTTAGTGTTGTTTCAATATCCAAAATAGCACTATAAAGCTGAAACTCTTGCTCTAAGCCGTTTTCGTCATAATTCATGGTTTTTCCGCCTTCACTTGACGCCGACAATTTCGGCGGAACTAACTGCAACCTCGGTTCCGCCAATTTAACTATATCCCAAGCAAAAACTCAAATCATGCAAGCTCTACAAACTTTCAATTTCAACAGCCAGTCAATTAAGCTCCAAAAGAACGATGGTCAAATTTGGTTTTGTGGTGCTGATGTGGCGCGGGCGATCGGGTATCGAAATCCGGCACAGGCAATTGCAGATAATGTCTCCCCTAAATATCGCCAACTACTAGATTTAGAAAAAAGGGGTAGAAAGCCAGTCTTTATATCCGAAGTCGGATTCTATGAATTAATCATAAAATCAAGGTATCCGCTCAATAATCCGGGGTAAATCGCTCAACGATGCACCTCAAATGACGCCAAATCGTTCTTGAGTGGGTAGTCCGCCCCGAATTATTGAGCGGATACAAATCAAGTTTGCTGAGTTTTGAGGTATTCCATCGCTGGATCTACAAACAGGTGTTGCCTTCAACCCCAACAATAGAATTAATGGTCAATTTTTTATTGACGTTGAATGCTAAAGAAATTTCAGATTTATCTGAGCAACAGTTCAAAACGAATGATATTGTCCTGGTTGATTATGGAAATTATCGACACAAAGCAATCGTATTAGATTTTCTACAGAATATTTTGGTTTGTGTCAAATTTTTGGATAGCGACAAAAATGGTTTTGTGGTACCAGGTCAATTGTCAAGAGTTGAGGCAAAGCAATGAAGCTACTACGCGCTGCCACATTGTGTTCCGGTATCGGAGCGCCAGAATATGCTCTTGCCGATCGGTATGACTTTAAATTCTGCGCCGAAATTGAAAAATTCCCAAGCGCCGTACTTGCTCATCACTACCCAGAAACACCCAACCTTGGTGACATCACAAAGATAGACGGTACACTCTGGCACTCGGAAATTGACATAGTAATTGGTGGCCCGCCATGTCAATCTTTCTCGGTAGCAGGCGATCGGCAGTCGCTAGACGATCCGCGAGGAATGCTGACCTTTCAATACTTAGAATTACTCAAGCAAATTGAACCAGCACTAGCAATATATGAAAACGTTCCCGGAATCCTCACCTCAAAAGACAATCCCTGGGGCAAATTTTTGGGCTGCGCTGTCGGCTCAGACGAAATCAACCCACCAGGCGGAAAATGGCGACGTGCAGGTATGGTTGCCGGAAAATATATCTCGGTGGCCTGGAGAACCCTCAATGCTCGAAATTTCGGACTCGCCCAAAATAGGGAGCGAGTCTACGCAATTATCGTCGATTCTGGAAGACTTGGAAGACTGGTTAATGCGCCATCCTGGTTCGACAGCCGACGATTTCTCTCTGTATCTGGAGAGGTATCGTTTGAGTTTGATGGCTGTGTCCGGGTTGCTTCGCCGCAGCAAAGCGCGAGGGAAAAAATTACACCCGACACTGGATCACGCATTGAATTTCCTCCATCGATCTCTGACACCCTTGGGCAAGGACACGGAGGCGGTGGAAACCGAATTGACGGAGTAGGTTACTACATCCCGATCGCGGTTGGCTTCAGCAAAGTTGATGCAGGCGGCGACGCTAGAGAAGAATGTGCCCCTACCTTGCGGGCCGGTAATTTTCACAAATCGCATATCAGCAGCACGGCTAGTGGCGCGTCGATCGCCCGTGGTATTGGTATTAATTGGGAGATTCGCAGGCTAACCCCGATCGAATGCGAACGCTTGCAAGGTTTTCCAGATGATTACACTAATATCCCTTGGAGAAACAAGCCATATTCTCCTAACAGCTTGCGCTACAAGGCTTTAGGCAACTCTATGGCAGTGCCGTGTTTGCGTTACATAAGCGATTGTTTAGATATGGTGTTGCAGCGATATCAAACATTTTTCGACCAACCGGATGCGCTTGATATTTATTTGGTGGGGCTTCAAGTCGAGGCAAAAGAGCGGATGGCGCGCGATCGATTTAAAGCAATCGAAGGGACTCAGTTGTCACTGTTTTAAGTGAGGGTTTTATGATTCCACATCCTGATTGGGGCTGGGGCGAGATTGCTGATATCGCGCCCGATCAAATCTTCCTCCGGTTTTCCGGCGGGTTCGGTGCTTGGTTCGATCGATCAGACTTTGTAGTGAGGATACCGCATAGGATGCCCCGGTCAAAGTCCGAAGCGGTTGTTTTTCGACACATGGGGTACGCGGTGCCGGAGTGGGATTAATTTTCATTGTTAATAAATAGGTGGGCAAAATGAATACTCAGTCAATTCCAAGAATAATAGAAAAAGCCAATCCCGGATTTCAAGAATTTACCGCTGCTAATTTTGCCGAGCCACCGCAAGAAACCGACGAGCAAAAAAATCAGCGTACAACTTTGCTTGAACAAATTAAGTCCGAACAAAATCGTTTAAATATTGACAATGCAATGCTGGAATTTCTAGTGCACCAGCAAACTGGGGCTATCCGGCTGGATAATGTACCGATTTTTAATGTGATGCTGTTTCGGGATTATTTGCGAGGTTTGGAATCCCGGCAAGTGCCAGCGATTGAGCCACCGCCGTATCTCGACTTTGTGGACGGTATTTTATATATGGGAGGAAACAACAAAGGCTTGATAGATAGTTGGGTTTACTTCCTGACTAAATCTCACTCATTCGCCAAATCGGGTAACTGGGATGTTGCAACTGAACAGCGCTTCTCAAAACCCGTAAAGTATCAAGCAATAATTAAAGGAGTGGGCAGCGTTGAGGCTCTCAAATGGATTGAGCAAAATTTCGATCCAAAAAAACATCCACCGTTCCATCCGATCGCCGAATGGAAACGTCCCGACCCGATCGTTACTCCCAAGCACACTGAGCCGATGTGGATCGTAAAAGTGGATATGCAAGAAATTTTTAAGGGTTCCCAAACAGAGGCAAAACAACGCGCTCTTGAATCGGCTCAAAGCCCAAA
The DNA here is from genome assembly GCF_036705305.1 of Microcoleus sp. B3-D7. Taxonomy (NCBI): domain Bacteria; kingdom Bacillati; phylum Cyanobacteriota; class Cyanophyceae; order Oscillatoriales; family Microcoleaceae; genus Microcoleus; species Microcoleus sp. B3-D7. The sequence continues at coordinate 73,986 of NZ_JAUBUE010000016.1, forward strand.
GACAAAAATTGTTAGTTTAATTTCCCCAGACTTGAAACACGAGGTGTACAAATAATGAGCATCCCGATCAACCCCAACACTAACCAGCCGATCGACAACCATCGCCCCAGTAGAAAGCAAAGGGAACAACACCCTAACGCAAAATTAAGCCAGCAACAGGTATCTGAGATTCGCCGTCTGGCTGCTGAGGGAGTCAATCGCAAGTCCTTGGTAGTGCGCTTCGGAGTCAGCAAAAGTACGATCGGAGCCATCATCAAGGGCAATGCGTGGCGGGGCTAGTTATAAACACTACACAAAATAAAACAAGGTTTAGACTCTACCTTGCAACCTCTAAAATACACCACTACAATAATGCTAGTGGTGTATTTCGTTTTCAGTAGTCAAGCAAAAATGAATAACTTAAGTTCAGACGCTTAAAACAAATGTTTGGGAAATATGAAGATTTTATTATAATAGTATTGATATTAGGCTTAATTGTTTTAGCAGTAATTGTAATTTGTCTAAAATTAGAGAATAGCAAATTAAAAGACACAAAGGCAGTACAAGCAAAACAAATAATTGCTTTGCAATTTACAGTAAATCGTATGTTTCGGGTTGTCGAATCTAATGCTGATTCAGTTTCTTTGCTTAGAAAGCAGATGAACCAAGTGCATCAATGGCTAGGAGAAGTTTTAAGTATTAGTAATTTAATTCGTAACGAAGAAGGACAAAAAGATTCTAGTATTGTTATTGAAGAATTGCGAGAATTGGTAAAATGGGCAAAAGTGAAAGGAAAGCGAGCTGTCAATGAAAATGATTATTACAAAGGAGATTAAATGAAAGCATCAACATTAGCGGATTTTGTAATTGTTTTTGTAGCAACTTCCGCAATCATTATATTATTCAGTTACATATTATTAACTTGGACTACTAAAGAAATCCCTTCGGACATGGTTTCTGTAGGTGTTACCCTTGCTGCTGGTGCAGTTGCCGCTGGTGCTTTAAAAAGTAAGTCTAAACTAAAAGGTTCTGTTAAAGGATCTTTTGTCAATTATTCGTTGATGGGGTTATCTGTCACTCAATTATTTTTAGTTGTCAATTATAATTCTTTAATCTGGGCTGAAAGGCTAATTCCAGAAAAGTTAGCCCCATCTATTCACGGGCTTGTTGTTATTCTCTTAACTATAACGAAATTTAGCGATTCTGGATACGGAGAACCCGATTCCTCGCAACCTAGAGAAAGGATGCAGATTAGTCAAGAACAAGAAATCGATCCGTCAAATCAAAACAGATAAACTTTCCAATCTTTCCCTAGAAATAATGCCTGCTCAGCATGACGGCGACGTGTCAACCCTGGCAATTCTTGCCCGTCCGCCTTGTTCCACCGAAGAAATTGAGCAGCCACAGTCGTAGCGCTGGCGTAAGCGTTGAGCATAGCTAGCAAAGTGGAATTCTCAAATGCACCCGCGCCAATATTAAAAACAAAACTAACAAGCGCTGAAAACTGGTTTTCATTGATTGGAACAGCTACCAGTTGATTGACTGCCGCTTCTGCGTCTTTCAGATCGTCCTTAAGCATTGCTTCCGCTTCGGCTTCAGTAATAATCGCTCCTAGTTCTGCGGTTTTGGTGTGTCCGTACCCAATTGTCGGGATTCCGGCAGGACATAAATAGCCTTCGAGCTGGCAATCCTCAAACTGTTTGATTAGATCTAAGCCATTTTGGTTAATTTGCATGGGACCACGGTTTAACGAGTGATTGTATTTTAGCTAGATGACACAGCAAAGTTGCTAGATTAGCCTGATCGTTCCTTCCGCTCAAAATCCGGGCAGTCGTGGCGGGCATAGGCAAGTCTAAAACTTACCCGTTCTAATTCCTCATGTGTGGGTCTGGGGATGTTAACAGCGCAAATTAAATCACTTGGCATATTTCCAACTCTGCCTGACCAATATTTGCAAGCGTCGCAGGTCGCGCGTGTTGGGTCGCTGTTGCTATCGGTGACGCGCTTGGGTATTTGTAATTTGAGCACCAAAATTCTTAAACTAAAATCCATAAGTTAGCTTTTTATACAATGTTTGATAAATAGTAAGTCAATCACATCCATATCCAAATTTTTGTCGTAGCTCTGCTGTATTTTTCAACACGTACAGGATATCGTCTTGGCTAAGAATATCTTTATATTTTGGAACTATTGCAGGCTCGATCACCCGATCAATCCCTTCGTGCCACGGATGCCCCAACCCCAGTCTAAGCCCTTCTGCTTGGTAGTTGCGAAGCATTTCCCTATCGTAGTCGATATCAATAAAACAGCAGCATTGGGACAGTAACCAGATTTTGTCCTTTAGCAAGTTCTCATACCTCACAATCAAATGCTGATGAGGTTTGGGGCAAAATTGATGGGTAATGAGCGCGGAACTGTTCCATCGTGACACGCAAAATTCTACAGTCCACTCCCCGCCCCATAAAACATCAGAGCCGGGGGCTTTTGTCGCCTCCCGCATAGAAGCCACCACGTCGAGCGGATGCCTAACTATATGGATGAATTTAGCTTCGGGCAAATAATCTAAAATACCTTCAATAAAATAAATGTGTTCGGGGGTTTTTTCCAGCCAAACCTGATTCCCTTCTTCGATCGCTAGTTTGTCGAGAACGCCGATAAACCAGTTGATGCGATCGGTGGTGGATTGGCGACGGTATACTTCTGCTTCGTTGTAAAGGTCAGGGCGACGGATTTCTTTGTGGAAGAATTCGCGCAAACGATTGGGCAACTTGCGAGATAGCCTATCTGTCCACAAGTGGTGAAAAAACTTTGTCTCAGGAAAGCTTGTGATTTTGGGATGTGCTGCTAGCAGACTTTGTAGAATTGTGGTTCCGCTGCGGGGGGCTCCAACTAAAAATATGCGTTTCATATTATATGAGTAAAATTATCAATAATGCACTTACTTTAACAATCTCGTGAATAAGCCACCATCACCCGAAAAGGGTAATCTACAAGTAAAAGACTCAAAGCTTCCCAAGGTGTCGATCGTCATCCCAGTTTACAACCGCGAAAAGTATCTAGGCATCGCCGTCCGCAGCGTGTTAGACCAAACTTTTACAGACCTTGAACTGATAATTGTAGATGACGGATCGACTGATGGTTCGCTGGCGATCGCCCAGCAATTTGCACGGGAGGACGATCGAGTGCGAGTGTTATCAAACCCTATTAACAAGGGGGCGGCTCATGCGCTCACGAGAGGCTTTGAGGCGGCGCGGGGAAAGTATGTTGGGCAGGTTGATTCGGATGACTGGATTGAATGGAAGGCAGTTGAATTGACAGCGGCGATACTGGACAACGATCTAGATTGTGGAATGGTTTACACAAACTATATAGACGTTGACGTTAATGGACGCAAGCTTAGACCAGGCAAACGCTGTTCAATTCCTTATTCTGCTGACAGGCTCCTGGTTGATTTTATGACTTTTCATTTTAGGTTAATTCGTCAATCAGTATATAGGAAAATAGGTGGATTTGACGTTAGATTTAACCAATTAGAAGATTATGATTTATGTTTGCGAATCTCAGAAAAAACAAACATCAAGAAAATCAATGATTATTTATATTTGTATCGAGTCCATCAGGACTCACTGAAGGTAACATTAGATGATTTAACACGAACAAATCTGTGCAGAGAAGTAATAACTCAAGCCTTAAAAAGAAGAGGGATGGACAAAACTCACAAATTGACTGTTTTTCTTAATCCGACATTTTCTATTACTGAGCTAAAAAACACCTGAGCCACTATTATTTGTGCTGCCATAGCCATAACCATACCCGTCTCCTGGTGTTGGGGTAGGCGTTGGGGTTGGCGTTGGGGTTGGGGTTGGGGTTGGCGTTGGAGTTGATATTTCTGAAGGGGTTGGAGTAAAAACGGGCATTGGTTCTCCTTTGCTTTTTTCTTTACACCAATAATTTGCAGAAGCCAGTGCAATCGTAGATTTTCCAGTATTTTCAGGAGTTACCATGTAAATAGGCAATGATTTTATATTGGGTAAAACATTGATTTGAGTTGCAACCTCGTCTAGTTCTAGTTCTACTATTTTAACCGATGCCTTGCTAGTTAGTGGTAACACTCTGGTTTTTTCTGGTTCAGAATAAGACAGAAATTGACTGCCATAAAATTTTTTATTAGTATCAGTAAACCCATAAAGAATATAAAGACTTTCTTGTAGGTAAGAAGTTAAAGGTTTTAAATATTTGCATTCAGGATAACTTGTAAAAGAATTATACACATTGTTACGAGAGTCTGTGGAAGGCAAGACATTTAATCCGCTAAACTGAGAAAAAGATAATAAAAAATCTTTTAAATACAAAATCTCTTTGTTGACTTCTGATTGGTTTAAGGATAGAGCATAAGTATAGCTAGTTCCTGTATAATAATAGGTTTGCAGTTCACAATCCAATGTGTTATTCCAAATAGACGAGAGGTAATCAAAGTAAACATTGTATAAAATATTATTAAAAGGCGGAAGGTAATTTGAAATTATAACTGAATTTTCTTTTAATTTGTTTCCTAGTGAACTGAAATTATTTAATTCGGGAATACCTGATATTTGCGTAAATACTGGGCTTTCGCCGTCATTAGAAAGGCATACAAGACGATTTTGTTGTTGAGACTGATAGGGTTTTGTGGAAACTTGTTTAATCGCTAAAGTTTTACTTCCTTTCTCATTGACTACTAATGGTTCATAGAGAAAACCACTTGAGTGAACGAGCGCATATTCATCAGACCCTCCGTTAGTTGCTTGATAGTTTACGGTATAATTCATAGTCGGAGTAACACAAATTTCGCCATTAAATCCTAAAATACCTGGATCTGCAAATTGATTACCACCAGACGGGGGACTTAAGTAAGAATAAAAAGTGTTAATACTTTCAGTTTTTATTGTTTTGGTTTTGAAATACCAATTCGATGTCGCGTCTACACCAAATAATACTTGAGGGAGTCCTGTGGTTCCATCAGGATAAATCCCAACCAACAATCCATATTTGTCGTAATCTGACACTAAAGGTACATAGCTGCTGTAAGGTTTAACTATATGAGACAAACTTGGATTTTGGTAGTAAGCTTGCCCGTCGTACATTCCGGTATATATTAATCCTATATTAAGAAAGTTAGAATAGTTTCCTGACGCAATATATGTATTTACATACGCAAACCCAATATCACTTCCTAAGCTGTTATACCAACTGTAGATTCTTGGCCAATTACTTCTAACATGACCTGAAGATGCGTCTATAGTATTTATTCCTATACCGCTGCCACCTGAATAAAAGAATCCTCCGCCGCAATAACGCCAGAAGTAAGGAGGACACGAATCCTCAAAAAATTCTGTTTGCTCAATAATACCTTTTTCTATTGTAAAAAGAATTGCTGCGGGAGTTCCTAATGGTACGGCATTATCAGCAACATTAAGCACGTTAAACCATCTATGGATTTTTTTTAGTGGAAATAATCGTCCTATGATTATATATTCGTCTTCTTTTTCGCCTGTATTTACAATAAATGCGTCTGCTAACCTGTAACCTTCAGGAACGGTGTAAACTTTTTTAACAGGCCATGTTCCACCAATCCACAACTCTTTCCATAGTCGTTCAACAGTTAATTCGTCATACCCGACAAAAGGAGATATTTCTGAATTCACATAAAATAAAATCTTTATATTTTCAGTGGTCATTTTGGTTTTCGGTTTTGCTTCGGGTTTTGGCAGTACAATATCCCTGCCTTTTGGCTTAACATCAATAACAGCCTGACCAGTAGGCGCAAAAAACGATCGCACCTTTTGCCCGTTTCTCACATTCCCATTGCTTAAACTTTGCCCTAGCAAACTTTTCCCGTCGCTATTCTCAACATTAAACGCCCCCGCTTCAGCGTTAAACGTTCCAACCTTGTAGCTAGGGTTAGTTTTTAACGAATTAAGAGGGTTAACAGGTGTCCGCTCCCGACGCTTTGCTGCCGCACACTTCAACCGCTCGATCGCATCCCGGAGCGGATCTGCTTTTCCCCGAGTCTCGACCGCCCACTCGTTCGCCTCTTGAATTGACAGCGGTTCATCTGTCTCGATCGCAGGATTGCCGTTAACTTCGCTAATGTCTGGCATGGGTTACGCGGGGATAAAGTCGGCTGTACCTTGAGCTAACAGAGCTTTTTGCCCTACTCCAAGCCTGCCGTTTGAAAGGATTTGCCCTTGTGGGACTTGCACGGACTGGGTGTTGCTAGCAAACACGTAGCACCCTGCCTCTGCGTCAAATTGCTGAAATTTTCCAATTTCAGCAGCGGGAGTTAGGCGATCGGCTGACGACGTGCCTGTTTGTACGAGCGCATTTTGAATTTGGTTGGGTGATTGTGATTGTCCGTACCGTCGCATCGCGGCTCTAACTTTCAAGCGGTGGGGAGTCATAATATTTTAAACTTCTAGAATTAGCCAATTATTTAAATCTGTTTGAACCCAATCTGTAGGCGTAATTTGCAGCCATTTTTTGAGTTGAGCGAATGCCAGTGTCGGCTCTTTGGCGACGACAGTTGTGATTCTTGGTTCTCCGACGATCGCACCCGTAACAGCAACTGCTACCCCATTCTGAGTGAAAGATAATTGAATTTGTTGGACACCATCAACAGTCTGCACCGCCGTTATCCAGTATCGATCGGGTTCAATTCCAGGGATAGTTCCGCCGATCGCACCTACCTCCACCCGATCGCCTACTTGAAAACCAATTCCTTCATCCACAATCCTAACTCCAGTCTCCAGCCAGTTACCTAACGCGCTGCTGACTAAAGAATTGGCTGTGCCACCCATCCACCACAAATCCCCAAGAATTAAATTGGCATCCGGTTCGCAGGAATAATTAATGCCAGTTAGTAGATAGGTCAGCGCGTTGTCGTCTGGCTCGATCACCTGTACTGTCACCACCGGGCGATACAAACTAGACAGCCACCAGTCGCCAATCTCAACGGTCAATTCGTAAGCCTTGCTCTTCCCCTGCCGATAAAAATAGAGGATATCAGCAATCTGCGACAAGATTGATTGACTTGGAACTTTGCCAATACTGACGGTTTCTTTTGGCGGCATCTGCCCAGAACAATCAAAGTCAAAATCCCAATATTTCTTGACCTTTACTTCCTCTTCTTCCCAGTCGTCCGCCGCTTCCCCGTCCTCTCCGGCTGATGAATAAGCTGGCAGATATTCGGTAGCTGGGGCATTGGCAAGTCCTGCGCGGGACAACTCAACTTTGTCGCCGTCTTTCTCAGTCATTAGCGACATCCGCGTCCCGTGATTGACCTGAAAAGTGTTAATATCTCTAGCCGAATAACTGACGGTGCTAGACCCCTCAACATCCCCGGTTCGGGTATAAGTCGGAATACTGGTAATTTCAGTGACGCCCGCTGATGCTTTGTCCTCCCACAACTTCTCATCTAGCGCTTCGAGCTCGGTTGAGTATCGCTCCTGATATGTAGTTTTGGCTGTCGTGCGGTGCATCTCGTTATTTCCCCACCGCATCCACTGTTCTGTCACTTGTTTACTGGGTGCAAGGGTGCCGACGAAGGGCCAATAATTCGTGAGAATTTTCGAGACATACTCCTGAGTCACAGCGGTTTTTGCCGTCTGGACTCCTTTGGAGTCGTAGCTGTAATTTGTGCGCGTTCTACTGCTGAGGATTTGAGTGGTATTTAGCAGCCACTTGTCAGCGGGCCAGGTTTGACCGCCAATCGCGTCAAACCCCAACGGCATGGAAAAATTGACATCCGAATAAGTGCCGAAGAACCCCGCCAACACCTTGCACACTGGCTCTTTTATTTCTTCTTCTTCGTAGTCTAACCGCCCGTTGTTCGCAGGAACTGGGCTGAAATATTGGGTAAAGGTACTGCGGAAACTTTCAACAAATAAACCGCGATCGACCTTAGTATTTGGTACGACAAGCCCCCGGCGTTCCACCCGAATTGTGGTGACAATTTTCTGATTTGCTTGGATTCGCTCGGTTGTTGTGGTTGTTGAAAGCAGTATTTCAAGGCTTGGGTCGCCGTTGAAATTAATGATTGTCTCAGGGCCAAAGTCCTGCGTGATCGATGTTTTTTCTTTACTGCCGTCTGGATTAACTGTCTCGGTTGCGTCTTCGGGTTTGTCAGTGTTTTTCTTGTCGATATTCCCTGTGACAACCAATTCCTTAATGGCATCCAAACTGCTGTCTAGCGGCGCATACTCTACCTCGTCTTTGCCGATAACTACAATCAGGGCTGTGGGGTTATTGGTGATATTGATCGGCGTAATCCTGACAGTATCTTCGTCAGCCCAGATATAGCTTGGCGGATCAGCTTTGAAACACAACTCCCCTGCCTGCTGCACCAACGAACCGGTGAAACTGATCGGGCCCCGGATTCTCCCCCCAACACTGCCGCGAATTGTCGTCACCCCGGCGCGTCCTAAAAGGAATGTGACGATCGACTGAATTTCATAGAATTTTGACTTTTGAAACTCTCGAAAAATTGGGGGCAGTGTCAAATCACCTGTCGGCGCGGGCGTCGGTGCTGGAGAGGGAGACGGCGACGGTGATGAACTGCTTGATGACGAGAACGCCACACCGGGGGAAGAGTAGGAAATTACAATCAGCGCTGTCTCTTCTGTGTACCCATCCTGCGGTTCTTCGACTGTAGACTCGGTTTCTTTGGGGATTTTATTGTCTTCTCGAAAGTCGTCGATCGAACGATTCTTGAGCAGCGACAGCAGGCAACCGACTTGTAATGTCAACCGCCCCTCAAGGCTGTAGAACGATCGGATCAGGTACATTACGCCACGAGGGTGCAACCGATAAATGCCGTCACTGCCCAAGATGTGAATTTCTATCCGTTTACCCCAACACCACCAGCGGTTAATCCTGTCGTTGAGCGATTGCGGATTGGAGTGATGGTTGTCAATCTCGATCGTTCCCGTCGCCAGAATTGTGCCGCTTGTGTCGAGTTCATTTTCATCGCAGACATAGCGAATAAAACCGGGGAATTCTAGTCCGGCGATGATTAATTTATTCGGTCTGGATGCGGCGTTTACTGTCATAAATTGTTAGCAAATATTGACTATATTTAAATACTTAAACCTTGAATAATTGCAGACATTTAAGATAAAATAGTTATAGCGTTAAGGGCGATCGCGCTAACGATTTGCCCTTAACTAAACACTCAACTCTGAAACGGAGAGTTAAATGTCTAAACTAATGATATCGTGGTTTGACCAATTTCCAGAATATAACGGTCAGGAAATTGAAATTCGGGGCAAAGATGGATACGTTTCTGTCCGAGACATCAACAAAGCTATCAACAAGCGCTTTAACAACTGGACTCGAACCAAGTTTGCCAAAGAGGTACTTGAGGAACTTTCTGCCCTGACAGGTCTTCCTGTAGCAAATTCCGACACAGAGCTGGCTGTACAAAGCGGGTACTCAAAAGTGAGTAGTCGCTCAAAAGCTCTGATAGACTACGTTAGAGGCGATGAGAGTTCAGTGTTCGTCCATCCATCGGTAGCGTTTGCTTACTCAATGTCAGACGCTAAGTTTTTTGCTCGGATCAGCCTGTGGTTGTCACAGATGCAAGAAATGGGGACAGTTAACCCTCATGTTAAAAATTGGACTCAAGAAGAGTTCCAGCGGGGCTTGAAGTTTAACCGCGACGATATTAACGAAATGTACAGCAGGTAGAAAATTGCCGCGCCTCGCTTAAGAATGAGTGGGGCGCGGTTTAGGATTTTCTGTGTTCCGTTGCTTAGGCTGCTTAGTTCGTGGAGTGAAAAAATATGTAGTTGACCCATCTTTTGAAACGATTTTTTGAGGACCGACAGGTAAACTACCCGTTTCTTCTATCAACTTTTGTTCTATTTTCATTATTTCTTCGTTCATTTCTTCTTTTGCTTTAAACAAAAACTCGTCTATGAAAAATTTATTAAGTAGGTGGAAAGTGATCCAATTTTCCTTACTGAATGCTTCTGGTGGCGTACCTAATAACTCCTTATGTTCTTGACGCAACACATCAAAAGTATTAAAGAAGCGAGCAATTTTTTCTGCTTGTTTTGTTTTACTTAGTAAGCTTAGGTCATCGTTTGTCATATTAGTTTATGTAGTCATTTTTACTTGACGGATTGCCTTCTAGTACGTCTTGCCTTTTGCTAAAAGCGTCTAAGCATTGTTTAGTGTCAGGATGTTGCCGCCTTTTGGTCAGAGCATTTAAAATTTCTCCACATTCGGAAACAGGTTTTTGAGAAACAATGGTTAAAGTATTCGTAGGTAATTTGGTTGACACTTCCTCTACTAATTTTTGGTATTTAATTTCTAATTCGTTTACCTTTTGCAGAATTTCATTTATTTGCTCTAAAGTAACAGGGTTGCTACTTGTGAACTTGCTCTTGATAATTAATAAAAACTTTTTGATGCTCATTTCAGTTTTACGTTGTAAATTTTTCCAACTCATTCATTATAAAACTCAACTGCACCCAATCGCCTAGCGGCTGTTCCTCGATCGAACTCAAGTCGATCGCCACCAAAAACTTAGCAAAATATTCAATATCCCCAATCATCCCCACAGACTGAAAAACATCGGCTTTTGGACGGGATATGGATGGCTCAATTATACTCAAAAACACATCGCTCAAAGTCAATTTGTAACCGTTAAACGGCGGAGCAAATATTTCAGTATCTGCCAGCTTAGCTACCAATAGAAACTGGTTGCGAGTTGCCCAATCCACCAGCGCCGTCACCGTCCATAAATGCTTAGGTTCATGCGGCGTGCGCTTGACGATGGCGTTACCACTGAACGCATAATCTATTTTTGCGCCGTGCAACACCTTTCTAGAATAGCTGGTAAACTGATTCAGCTTAACCGATTTACCGTCAATGTCTAGCTGCAAATATGGGTAATCTTCGATCGTTGGATAAGGCATTACCGCATCCTTTTTTAGCTTTTTGCCTTTTCATTTCTCAAAATTTTTGAGTAACGGAGTTCTCCTACTATTTTTTAACGTAGATAGACTGTCGATGGCACGTAGAGTATTTTGCAATACTCCGATCAGTTCAATCTTATTTTAGCATGAGAAAACTCTTAGCGCATAGTTTGTCGTCAAGAGTTTTGCTAACATCAAATCATTCAAAATTTCTCAATTATAACCTCATCCCACTCAAACCATTCTCCTCTAATTTTAAGAAGCTTGAAACGATTCAGCAGTTTTTCTTCTGCTTTCTTTGTTCCTTCTCTCGTTGCTAAGACACGGAGAGGAAAATGATGTTCTTTCTGTAATTCTCTCAATCGTGTCTTTATATCGCGCTGCGTATATCCAATCTTCAGGCTCTGGCTTCTGTCGCACCCAATTAAATAAACAATTCCTGTCGGATCTTCCAAACGTAAAGGAAAATTATCACCAACAGCAAAAATATTATCTACAATTTTTTGCTGTAGTTCATATTGCAACCTTTTAAATTCATCCTGTTTCTGCGTAAATCTTTTTACCTGAGACCTATAACAGTCTCTCAACACTTTACGGGTATAGGGCGAGATTATCTCTATGTGTCTAGCCCATTCTAACAAACTTCTTTCATCCAAATTTCCTTCTTTTGTTTTGACGAATCCTTCAATTTCTGGATCGGCTACAACAGAGTGATAAAATTTGTAAGAAAAGTGATGTCTGTACCGAGTGTTGATGTTTAGTCTTGCCGTACTTTTTTCAAAATCAACAAATGAAAATTCATCCCGGATAATGTCAATTTTAAGGTATGCAAATAGATAACCCAAAAAGAAACCATTAACACGCTCTGCTATTCCTGTTGAGGTCTCTGTTGATTTCTCTGTTGATTTCTCTATTAAGTGAATCATAAAGTTCTTTCTTCTTTTTTGTGCTAGACTCCAAATAGTCAACTTTTTTGCTTTCAGGTTGACCGCTGATGGTAATAGGGCAGTTCACGTTGCCCTTTCAGCTTCCAAATATTGTATCACAGTCACACTATAATTAATAAGAAAATTAAGCCTAGGCACTGCGCGGAAGCTTGCCTTCGTTCCTACTATAGTGAAAACTACTTGAAGTTTCTAACAGTATACAATTCATGTGTTTTAATCCTTCTATTAAATGAGTTTTTGTTAATTCCGCAGAATCCTGCATAAACCAATCTGCAAGCACAGTCTCAGGAATTAAAGGAATATTTTTTCTGGCTTTGATTATTTTGACATACGTTGGCATCTCCTGTCTATATTCTGGTATGTCTCCTAGCTTTATTGTTTCAGCTTTCAAACATTCTCGAACCCTGTTTGATATAAATGATTTGGGAAGGTTTAAACGTTCTCCAACGTGCCTACTATATCCACACACTGTCCAAAACATTTCTCGCTTCTCGTTAATAAAAAATTCAGGCTTAAAGCGATAATGAAGTTTATTTTCATAACGTGGCTCTGTGATGTAGCAATCATTTTCCCAAATTAACTTTTCTAAAGCAATAGCTAAATTAAAAGCTGCGTAGTCAAAATCTATTACAATAAGACAATCACCTTCTACCGTTGCATGATGCAAGTGTCGAGCAACTTTTTGAGCAAGTTCTGGTGTTTTGAACTTCGTTTTTTTTAACATGATTTAACTCTGTTCTTGAATATATATATATTTGTCACTACCTCGCTGCTAAATACTAAAAATTATTATTACTTATGGTTTTTTTGTACAAAAAAGCAGCAACCAAAAGTGCTTTGTTAGGTAAAGCGGGATTAAGCAAAGCTTCCACAAACACTTCACTATCTTGTTGATTGAGTTTGAGAATAACTGTTTTAGATTCTTGATTAGGAGTCATATTGTTTGTTGTTTTAGTATTAAATTAGTATTGTTTGTTCAAAATAACTCAACTTTTTATTTATCGCCTCCTAGTAAGGGCAGATAGGATTTCTCCACATTCAGCAACAGGGTTCTGAGAAACTACGGTCAAGTTTCCTGTAGGTAAGTTCTTCAATATTCCTTTTATTTCCTCCATTGATTTATAGATTGAGTCTAACGTAACAGGGTCTTTAATCTCTTTCAGCGCCGCCTCTGCCTTTGCTACATTTGACGCCAACTCTGCCAAGGTGGGGGGTAGGTTTAGCGAAACCGTCCGCCCGGTCACTTGGTTTTTGAGCACACCTGATTTTAGATCGGCTCGAATCTGAGCCGCAAAATCTCTAGCCGATGCCGCCGCATCTAACCCTTGTCGTGCCGCTTCAGCAGGGTCGATGTTGACCGTCTCTGCGTTCTGACGAGCAAGCGCCGCCGACAGTGCCGATCGCGCCTGTTCAATTTTTGCTTTGGCCGCTTCGCGTTGAGCCGTTGTATCCATCGGTTGAGATTGGGCGACCGGAGCACTGATGTCGGCAAGTGTCTGGGATAACCAATCAGCAGGTTTTTGAGCCTCTGCAACGGTTCCAGTCAGGTACACATTTTGAGCAGTCACTTGCATATTAGCCAACTGCTGTGCGGTGTCTGGTGTTTTACCTGTTAGCAAAGGGTCGGTTTTAAGTGCGTCCGGTGCGATCGGCGCTAAGTCAGGCGGGATTGACGCAGCAAAGAAATTTTCGGCAGTTTCTTGAAATGGGTTTTTGGCGTTTTCAAACCACGGGCTCTCAGCCTGATCCATCCAAGTGATGCCACCACTTGTATTAATAGGCTCTGGTTTTTCTAGCTCTTTTTTCTTTTCAAGAGCTTTGTTGTTTGCGTCATAAGCTTGCTTCATTTTTTCAAGCTGGTTTGTCTGGCGTAGTTTCTCCCGAGCTGACAATTGCTCGGTGTTTAATTTTTGCTGCTCAAGATTTGCTATTTGTCTTTCGGCGGTTCGCATTTGACCAAGCTGACCCAGAGCTTCCTGCCGCAGTTTGTAAACTGACTCCAGCGCCGATATCTGCTGGGGTGAACTGTTGTCGGCTTTGGCTTTTGCTATGTTAGCCTCAGCTTCAAATGCAGCAATCTTAGCTTGAATTTCTTGTCTGTCAAGTTCAATCTGCTTCTGCTTCTGGCTAATCTCAAACGACTGCCACTGCACTTGATGTGACCTGTCAATCGCCGCTAACTGTTGTTGGTAAAGCTGAGTTTTCAAGCTTTCTTGCTGAGCGGTGTTGCCTGTAATCTCAGCCTGAGACATCAAAAATTCAAGCCGCTGCTGCTCTAAACCGTTGGTTGCTTCGGCTAATCCTGATCGCGCCGACAACTGCCGTGACTCTAAGTCTAACAACTGGTTTGACAGTTCCAGTTTGCCCTGGCGGTTTTCTAATCCCGACTTTTGAGCCTGCAACCTTTCCTCGATCGCCTGCTTCTGTTTCTCAATGGCTTCTTTCTGGCGTTCCAGTTCGCGAGTCTGCACCAAATTTTCCATTGTCGTCTGGCGTTCGATCGCCAGCTTCTGATCTTCAGTTGACTGCACCTGCTTGCTGACCGCGGCCTGTGCGGTAATTTGACCGAGCGCTTGCTGCCTAAAACCGACAGTTGCCCGCAAGGATTCCATTTCGGCTGCCGATGTAGTTTTAGTGATTTGGGCTTTTGCCAGATTTGCTTGGGCTTCTGTGACTGCGATTTGTGCTGAGAGTTTTTGGCGCTCAAGTTCGATCGCTGCTTGTTGACGGGATAATCCAATACCGACAATTTGGGCTTGCTGTTGGGCAACTAACGCGGCTTTCTGTTGTTGGTATATCTGTTCCTTAATTTGCTCCTTAGCCGATTCGTTCCCGGTAAGTTCGGCACGTTGTAGGGCAAAGTCTAGCTGCTGTTTTTGCAATGCTGCCTGTGACTGTTGTAGGTCGGTGACGCCCTTCTGCTTGTCAATCTCACCGCCGACGTTTTGCCCCTTAAATTCGAGACTCTGGGATTGCCCCTCCATTGCCGTGCGTGATCGGATCAAACCATCCTCGATCGCCTTAGTCCGCTTCTCGATCGCCAACTTTTGCGTCTCTAGTTGGCGCTGCTGTTCCAACCCTTCTCTGGCAATTTGCTGTTCTAGGGTGAGATGCTGGCTGGTTAGCTGGTTGATTTTGTTCTGATTGGCTTCTTCGGTTGAGATGTAGTCAACCGACTTTTGGCGCAGAGCGATGACTGCTTGCAAGCTGCTAATCTCGGCGGCGGATGCGTTTTTGGCTTGGGCTGATTCCAGGTTTGCTTGGGCTTCTAGGAGCGCTATTTCGCCCTGAATGCGTTTGCGTTCAAGTTCGATCGCCGCTTGCTGATTGGATAACTGAAGGCTGGTTTTCTGAGCTTGGTGCTGGGCAATTAACGACGCCTGCTGCTGTTGGTATATTTGCTGCTTAAGCTGTTCTTTGGTAGACTCCTGACCCGTTAGTTCTGCCGTTTGTAAACTGAATTCTAGGCGTTGTTTTTGCAAGTTGGATTGAGACTGGGAAATGTCGGCTAGCAACTTTTGCTTGTTGATTTCGGCACCGATGTCTTGTCCTTTAAATTCCAGTCCTTGCGATCGCGCTTCTGACAGGGCCCGCGCCCGGTTCAACCCTTCCTCAATAGCTTTGGTCTTTTTCTCGATCGCCTCTCGCTCCAAATCAATCTGGCGTTGCTGTTCCAGCCCTTCCTTAGCCGTCTGCTGTTGAATGGCTAGCTGCTCGCTGGACAGACTGTTGAGTTTACCTTGGTTAGCTTGTTCCGTGGCAACCTGTGCGACAATTTGCTGTTTGAGCGAGACTGACTGCTGTAGCGCCGCAATTTCGGCGGCTGATGCACCTTGAGCTTGGGCAATCTGTAGCGCTGATTGTGCCTCAAGAACTGCGAGTTCTGATTGAATGCGTTTGCGCTCAAGCTCAATCGATTGCTGCTGTTGACTCAGCACCAATTCTTGCCGCTTAGCCTCTTGCTGTTGAGTAAGCGAGGCTAACTGCTGCTGGTAAATCTGGTTCTTTATTTGCTCTTGCTGCGACTGATTGTTGTTGAGCTCAGCCAACTGTAAGGCAAACCCTAAGCGCTGTTTGTCTAGTTCCGATCGGGCGTCGCCAACTCCCGATTGAGCCGTCGTCAGTTTTCCTTGCTGGTCGCTTGCGAACGACTTGGCGTCTAGTTTTGCCAGTTCCTGTTCGGGTCTGAGTTTAGCAAATTTTGCTTGTTCTTCGATCGCTTTAACTCTAGCGGCAACCCGTTCTTCCGATCTTTTAACTTCAGCCTCGGCAAGTTGACCTTGAGTTTTCGCGATCGCAATTGCGGATTCACCCAACCCTTTCCGAGCTTCCTCTTCGGAAATTAGCCCGCGCTGGCGTAGTTGATTTATGTTTTGCTGTTTCTGGACTTCTCGGTTGAGCGATGCCTGCAAGTCTGCCGTCTCGATCGCCCCAATCTTTGCGGCAGCCTCTTCTGCCGAGTAGACTTTAGCCGCCTGAGCTTTTTTAATAGCTGTTATTTGGGTTTGGCTGGACAGTTCTTGAGCAGTTGTCAGCGAGTCCTCGCGGTCTTTGATTGACTTGAGTTGCGCCGCTGCTTGTTCTTCGGTTTTCTTAAGTCCAGCTTCAGCAATTTGCCCTTGGATTTTGGCAACTTCACCGACAGACTCACGCATACCTTTCCGGGCTTCTTCCTCTGAAATTACTCCCCACTGCCGAAGTTGATTCAGCTTTTGCTGCTTCTCGGTTTCGTGGGCGATCGATGCTTGCAAGTCGGCAGACTCAATCGCGGCAATTTTAGCTGCTGCTTCTTCTGCTGAATACGTGCGGGCGGCTTGCGCTTTCTTAATTGCAGTTATTTGATTTTGACTGGACAACTGCTGCTTAGCTGTTACAGCGTCCTCTCGTTCTTTGACATTTCCTAAGATATCATCGTTAAGATTTTTTCGCGCCTGCTGCTCAAGCTTAGCCGCGTCAATCCTAGTTTTTACTTGGTCTAGTTCTATTCGCTTAATTTCTTCAGCAATTTTAGCTGTATCTTCGGGTTTTGCCCCAACGCTTGCAGCTTTTAAGTCTTTGAGTTGACTTGCGTTTGTTCGAGTGCGTTCGGTCACTCCAACTTTTTCAAGCCCTAACTTTAATTCGTCTCCTCGTTCTTGGTCGATACCACCTCGTCCTTTCCCTTTTGCTACCCTTTCTTCGATCGAAGCTAATGATTTTTGAGTAGCCATTTCGGATGCGTAAGCCACCTCTTTATACTTTTTAGTTAACTCATCTAGAGTTAAAATATGTATTTTGGTTGTAGCCGTTTCAGATTCTAATGCGACTATTTTACCGCGCAGAATCCGAATCTGTTGCTCCGTTAATTTGATATTTGTTTGCAAAAACACTTTCTGTTCGTCATTGACAGGTTTTTGAGCTTTTAATGCCTCTAACGTTTTATTTAAAGTATCTACTTGGCGAGTAGCTTCAACCTTGAAATCAGCTATACCTTGCGCCCCTAGTCTTTGCTTGTCGGCAGCGTCTAAGGTTTCTATTCCATATTTTTGCATAACGCCAACACCTAGCTCTAGCTGAGTATTGACAGCTTTAGAAACTTCTTCAGTGGCAAACATTGCCCGTTGTGCTGCTAATTGAGAGCCTGTTATGACCGAAAAATCTTTGCCATAAATGTCAGCAGAAGAGCCGCCAGTTACTGTAGATAATGCTTGTTGAGTAGCTTCAATCGGCCCTTTCTTTTGCACGCTTTCCCAGAACTGTTGAAAAGCATTTCCAGAATCATTCGCTTTTGCCTGTAGCCCGGTCAACTCTGTCGTTAATTTGTTGATGTTATCTGCGGTTTCTTTAATCCCATTAGCTTCTTTGACTCCCACCGAAAACGAATTCCACGCTTGCGATACAGCCCAAGCAGCGGCAGTAAGAAGCGCAAACCTAACCGCCAGCGTTGCCATTGTACCAATAAACCCTAGGGTTGCCGCTGATGCTCGGCCTACGGCGATTGCATAAATATTCTTAGCTTGAGCGGCTATTAATGAAATAGTTGTACTAAGTGACTGTTGAGTGTTTGCTGTAGCCTGTTGCCTAGTGAACAATCCTAAAACAAATGTTTTTGCTGCAATAGATCCACTAACTATTTTATTGATTCCAATTTGAGTTAATGTAACAGCGTTTTGCGCTAAATCTACATAGGTTTGCGCTTTAGTGAGAGCAATTGCTGTATTTATAATTGTATTCTTAATCCCAGTAGCTGCTGCACTGGCTAACTGAGAGATTGAGAACAATCTAATATTTGTTGTACCAATAATCAAATGTTTGGCATAATCACCTAAGATAGCAATAGACGCTTTGGTGGTATTAAAAAACTCTCTACTGTTAGCCGCACCAAATGCTTGACTTGCATTTAAAATTGCTTGCTTAGCTTCTGTGGCACTTATTTGACCTGTTAGTACACCTAACGCAAAAGAATAAGCTTGTGTAACCTTAGTGGTAATTTCCGTCCATTGTACAGCAATTGCTTGCTTAACTTGCAATGCGGTTAGCTTTCCTGTAAAAATATCAGCAGCAACACCAGCAGCAATTTGAGCTGCCGCCCATAACTTAGTCCAAGTTACTAAAAGCTTTGTACCTTGAAATACTACTAAAGCTAGTGGCCCCACAACGCTGAGAGATAAAGCGGTTAACTGAAGAGCTGGAGGAAGCTTTAAAAATCCTTCTGTTAATGCAGCTACTGGTTGCAAAAACGAACTCAATATAGGGCTTAGAAATTGACCGACAGTAATTGAAACTGCACGAGCACCGTCAGTTAATCTGTCCAAAGTTCCAGCCAAAGAAGTCATTTGACTGTCGCTAACTTTCTGGCTAACTCCACCTGCGTTGTTAATTGACTGCTTTAAACTATTAATTGCGGATGAAGACTGATTGAACAAAGCTAACATTTCGTTAGCGCTTTGAGATCCAAATACTTGAGAAATTAAAGGAGCAACTTGACTTTGTTTCCCTGCGTTATTAAACTCTGCTATTCGACCCTGAAAACTTTGAATAATAGACTCAATATTATTTACATTGCCACTAGCATCAACTATATCTGATTTAGAAAGTCCAAGAGCGCTAAGAGCGGATACGCCATTTGATTTGGTATTTTTATTGTAATCTCCTGCTATTCCTTGCAAAGATGTTATCGCGGCTTCAAGAGTACCGCTTGCATTGGCTCCACTAATTCCGGCAGCACCCAGAGATCCAATTAAAAGCGCAGTTTCCTTGAAATTTAAACCCGCAGATTTGGCTATTCCACTAGCACTAACTATACTTGTTGCTAATTGATTTGTAGCTACACCTGTTTGTGTGCTAATTGCTGTTAATACGTCGGCCGCTTCGGGAATCGTTAACCCAGTAAAAGCGCTTGTCAGATCTAGCGTGGTTTTACCAAGTGCCATCATGTCTTCATTTGTGGCACTAGCCGCATAACCCAAACTTTTTAAAGCGGCTGGCAATTCTTCTACATCTACCCCAGCGCGTTTCAATGCAGAAGCACTATTTGCAACTTGGTCTATATTTTGCTTGGTACTTGTGCCAATACTAAATATTGCTCTATTTACGTTGTCTATTTGTGTGGCAGTTGCGCCGCTAGTTTCGCTTAACGCTCGCAAGTTATCAGTAAGGATTTGATACTGTACTGCTTCTTCTACCCCTTGCTGATTTTGAAACATATCGACAACAGTAGGGCCTGGAGATAATTGCCCTGGCAACAGAAAACTCCCACCACCAATTAAACTTGCTGCGCTTGCTGCAAGCCCCGTGGTGAGCGTATTTACTTGCATTGTTAATGCAGTAACTTCAGTACCTAATAAATTTAAATAAGCAATAAATCCTTGAGCGGCTCTCCCAAATTTAATGGGAGTTATCATAGTATTTAATGTTTGACCCAGAAGTGATGCTTTAGGAACTAATTCTTTAAGTATTCCACCTAAAACGACTAAATCTGTGTATCTAACTGGATTGGCTAATGCAGTTGCAAAAAGACTTTGATAAGTCATCATCAACGCATTAACTGTCATTATGTTTGGAATCAAGCCAGTAACAAACACTTGATTAACAAGTGCAGACTGATTAAGCAAAAATGCCATTGCTTGCGGCGCAGCAGCTAATCCACCTGTTAAGATTGTGGAAAAAGCTAGTTTCCCCGAAAATCCAAGATTAGTAAAACCTGTAATAGCAGAAGAAATTACAGAATTAATTGTTCCAGCCTGTCGTAGGAATACGACTGTTTGAAGTATTCCTTGGTTAATTGGACTAAGGAAAGGTAATGGAAAATAATTTGCAGCAAAAAAGTTGGCAACACCAGCTATCTTTGTTGAAAGTTGTGTCATGCCAAAAACTGACTGTGCTATTTGGCTAGCAAAAATAGACGCAGGGACAGCTAGATTGACAAATTGCTTTGCTGCGATCGCAACTTGGGCAACTCTTGAACTTGCTGTGCCGCCTGCTAGTCCCACACCTTGAAGTGCTCGCGTAGCTACTCCGACTTGTTGCTGAAATCCGCCTAAACCCAAACTGACTGGAATACTGACGCCACCGTACATAATTAAACCTGCCAGTTAGATAATCGGGTTGTAAGTTTTCTTCGAGCAACTAGCCCAACTCGACGCATCGCGATCGGGACGAAAGCTAGTTCAGCGTTTAAGTTTGCGGTATACTGCACCACTGGATCAAACTTTTGCAAGCCCAAGGATGTCCACGGTCTGCCGGGTTGTTGCGCGCCGTTTTGCAAGGTATAACCATCATGAACATAAGGCGCGTATTCTACAGACCAATCAAAAACAACAGAACCCGGAGACGGGAAAGCGACAGTTTGTGATTCTTTTAACACGCCCGTGTCAATGATGTCACTTTGTGGAAAGTCAGGAAAGGCCCCAACCTCACCAATGACTTCTTGAAAAGTATTACCTAAATCTTTCATTGTGCGCTCAAAAGCACGTAAAGCGGCCCCTCGTAAAGCAGTACCATTAAAATTAACAGAAACTTTACCGCGTATTGGCATTTTTTACATCCTCAATAACTTCTTGAAAAGCTTGGAGCGCAGCGCCTTTAATTGCAGCGCCGTTAAATGTTATTTTTGGTTTCATTATTTTTTAACTGTTTTCAATTAATGGTATTATTTTTAGATTTTCTACAGGCTCAGGAATTTCTGGTGGCGTTGTAATTTGTAAGTATCGTTTCTGCCCAATTCGATTTTGAATTATTTGCATTGCCGTTTCCAGTTCTGGATCATTTTCACAGTCAAAAACTAAAACTTGACTATTCCATGCTTCGGAAAGCTTTTCGCCGTCTAGATATATGGAAGTTACAAAATACGCCTCCATTCGCATTTTAGAAACCATTTCTTTAGCTTCCAAAAGATTGAGAATCTGGAATCGTTCCGCAACGTCGCGTCGCATTATTCCGTTAGAATTTGGTAGGTCAACTGGCATTTTTAAACTCCTATATCATTAAAAGTTAATTCTAGTTGTTTGATAATTTGGATAATAGGAATATTACTCAATCTTACAAGAATAATTTGCATAATTTTATGCACTATACGTAATTAAAGCAACAAAAGGTCTGCTGACTACATTGGCAGAATTAGTAGGGGGGACATAAACAATAAATTGAGTAGAAGTGGTATAAACATAATACTCGTTTTGTGCCCCCGATAGAGTCATACCGGGGGACATTAATCTATTAGCGACATCTGTAACAATACAAGTAACTCCTCTAATGGTTCCGGTTATTCCATGTGTAACAGCTACATCAGCTCCACCAGTCCCGGTAGTTCCAGATATTTGCTTTTGTTTTATAGCAATATTATCTCCTAGTTGTGTAAATCCTCCTATATATTGATTCCCCCCGACTCCTTGACCCCCACTGACTATATGTGCGCCAGTCGTAGTTGAAGTAGATTGGGTAGCGTTAGTAATATTAATTGCACCTGTAAATGTTTTATTACCCCCAATTCCTGATTGATCTCCACTTATAGCAACAAAGTTTGTACCGTTTGCAATTGGCAAAATTCCTGTTATATCGGCAGTAGCTAAATCAACTTGACCAAAAACAACATTTGTGCCATTCCCTTTTAAAAAACGGTTTGCTGTAATACCTCCAGCTAAATTATTTAATGCCGTTTGGCGACTGTTTAAATCACTTAAATTGTTGGCAACTGTCAATTGCAAGTTATTAGTAAGCGCTCCGAGTCCAACCTGGAAAGCAGTGACGTTGTGCGGATTCCCTATTGTTAGTTGAGAGTGTTGGTATGCCGTATTTCCAAGATCGCCTCTGTAAGCTGTGCCAGAAGTAGTCCCTAATGCTAGAGACGCTGATATCTCAACATAAACGCTTCCTGACCACCGATAAGTAAGATTTGTGTCGATCGTAACGTAAATCTTCCCTATCTCTCCCGTTGTTGGAAAATTTGCAAGGGTCGCGTATTCTAAAATGTCATCAACATAACTTGGAAGCTGAGAGCTGGGGACAAAGCCACCAACCAAATCTGCCTTAGTTGTCAAAGCAGAGCTAAGAGCAAAGGTGTTGCTTGCAATCACCTCTGGAGCGCCCGCCGTTCCACCTCTGCCAAGTAAGCTATTAGCCGGGAGGGAGCCGGGGAATCCAGCGATAACACCCCAACTCGTTCCACCCAAGCTGAACAGAATAAAGCTTTGATGCTGAACCGCTAGTGGCAGTGTGGTTGCACCGTTAATAGTATCGCTTCCCGACCTAGAAATTGTGACTATATTTGCCGAGCTATCTGACTTGCGAATTTGCACCGCCCAACCACTGCCAACTGTTGCGGCGGCAGGCAAAGTTATAGCGATAGCTGCGACTGCGGCATTTACGTCAATCAACTGGCGTTGATTAGCAGTCGTGAGCGTTGTGTTTGCCAAAACTGCCAGATAGCCAAAAACAGGAACAACGTCTGTTCCACCAACTGCGTGAGTGCTTGCGTGAGATGTTGGAGTGCGGGCATTTGAGTAAGCTCCGTCTGCTGCGTCTCGGATTTGCCCGCCACTATTCCCGATCGACCGAAAAGCAGCAGCCCCCAGTCCAAGTGAGTCTCCCCCTCCTGATAAGTGGGTATTCGCATGAGAAAGAGGACTGCGAGCATTTGAGTAAGCCTCATCTGCCGCATCTCGGATTTGTCCACTGTCTGTCCCGATCGCCCGCGTTGCAGCTTCGCTTAATCCAAGCGTCGATCGCGCGGCTGCTGCGTCTACATCGTTCAACAGTGTTTTTATAAAATCAGTTACTGGAGAAGTGCTTACCGTGCCACCAACGGAAAGCTCGATCAATCCTGTTGTTGTCAACGCTGCGATCGCTGCAAGAATCCCTCCTAACTGGCTAGCATCAAATTTTAATCTTTGAATGCAACGCCCAGGACTACCGGGAAGTATTGAATCTGGTCGAATTACAGAAACTTCATCAGTTGCAACGATCGAGTCCGGCTGCCACACCCAAACCTCAATATTATTAGTGAAGGCGTTAGGCACAACAAACCAAACTCCTGCTGGATCGGACGCGCCAAAATTTATGGCCTTCAAAGTAGCCAAATTGGAAAGAAAATTAGCAGTGGTAAAAGCGCGTCCGTAAGCGTTAGGCATCTTTTAATTCTTAAGTTAAATCTAGCTTAGATTACAAACTATCTATATTTACCCTCAATCAGAATTTTTGCAGTTTTAAAGTTGATCGCTTTTGCGTCAATCTGAAAGTTAAAAGCCAAATTTTCAAAAGCTTTCTGAGTTACCGGGCCCCAACTACCATCCGGAGTTCCTGGTTGAAACTGTGGGAACCGAGCAAGGCAAATCTGGATCTGCTTCACCAGTCCAATGTCTTTCTTTACCTCTACTAGAGACAGATTTAGCTTGCGTTCATAGATATCCTGAAGTCGAAGACCCCCAAGCTCTCCGGGCTGCCAGACTCTTTTGTCCTCGGACTTACCAGAAAAGAAGTGTATCCAAAGCTGACCTTCGGCATCGGGGCCACACAAGTCTGACATCATGCCGTAGGAATAAACTAAACCTTTTCCCGAAACCCCGGTGTCGTAGCCGTCTCGATACCATTCACCCCAAGGATCGTGAACAATCCAGCCTTTTTCGTTGTACCCAATTATGGTGATGATGTGACCGGAAGGTGTAAACCATCCGTGAGTCACACATGGCTTACCCGAATTGATGTGAGCCTTGACCTGTTCCCATGTGGCGTGAGCGCTAAATTTAGGGCGATACCCGTGTCTCTGTGCCAATACCTCAAGGTCGCCGGGAGAGTGGCGGGACAACCCATTACTTAAGCAATAGTTAGTCAAATAATCTTCTAGTTGCTCCCCGTCCAGACGTTTAATAGGTTCCCCGTGGTAAGCCATACACATCGCGATCGAGGTCGTGTTGCACGTTCCGCCGGGATGTAGAGAATTGTCACGCTGAGAAAGATAAGGAACTTTTAACTCTAGAGTAACCATCGTTTATATTTTTAAAGACATTTTGTATTCATGAACGTTGAATCAAACGCAAAACACGCAGGTAAATTAATGTAGCAGCTTAGACTTTTTAAATCCTTTAGTTCCCTCATTTTTTGATTGATCTACATAGGGCGTGGCATCTTCCATTTGTCCAGATTGTTTTGGCGCAAGCCCTTCTATTCCTAACTCGTTGGCAAAAAATCTAAATAATTTTTGGATCATTGAAACATTCATTGATTCTCCATTGTCTAGTTGTAAAATTTCTTCATCACTAATCTTGGAATCAATAGAAAACCTATATCTAAGACACACAAGAACAATTTCAATCTCAATTCCAGCAGCCGCATTAGGGTTGTTTTGTGCTTTTAAAATACGTCCCATTGCTTGTTTGTATTCTTGATAATCAGAAACACCCTTGCTAGGAATACTGATAATATTTCCTACATTGTCTGAAATATCAATCTCTCGTGTAACAACTTCTGCTAATAATTTAAACTTTAAAACGCTCATTTACTCTCCTGCTAATGTTATGGATTCAATATCTAGCTGACCTGTGAGCCAGTGAGGGACTTTGCCGTTTTTAAGTAACTTTAAAAACGTTTTGACAAATTCCTTAGAATATTTTTTCTTCGCAATCTCGCTTTCAATCGCTTGGTTGTACGGGTTAATTGAATTAAGTTCTTTTTCTGGGCGTTTAACTCCCTTACTAGAAAGGATGTACAACATCGCTCTACTGATTGGAGTTGCTATCAGGTTGCCTAATTCAATTTCTCTTTTGCCGATCGCCTCCAAAGCTTGTTCAATAATTATCAGGGGTTGGTCTGCAAAATTATCAGAATTAAACCGATCGTCTGATGGATAATTTAACCTTAGTTTCCAGTAAATACTCTCCCAGTCAATCAGTTGAGGTTTCGAGTCAGTGGCTTTCCCATCGGCTCATCTTCCGCAAAGTCTTTGAGAATTTCAAACCCTTCGAGCCAAGGCCCTTTTTTTGCAAACACTACCCAGCGTTTTTCTAGTTCAAGGTCAGGGCGTCCGGCGACAATGCCTTTATACTGGCGGGCTGTTTCGATCGCCATTTCTTTAGCGACCTCTCCAGTCAGTTCGAGTAAAACTTCCTTGGGTATCCACCGAGTGCGTTCGCCCAGTACAAATTCGTACAGGCGATCGATCATTGGCATTGTTGAGGCTTGATCGGCAACTTGATCAGTTGTCAACTCAGGAAGTTTAAATCTAGAGCGAAGTAAAATGGTAATTTCTGACAACCGTGCATCAACTCGACTAACCCCATCTTTAAGTCCGATATAATACTGGCTGATGGCGTTCTCTTCGTTGTATGTCAGGCATCCATATTTCGGAATCTCGATCGAATTGCCAAAACCATCCTCAACCAGCGCTATATTTTCTCCCTGCTGTGTGGCAGTAGTCTTAAATGGCAACATCTACAACTCTCTCCATAGTGTAATCCCATAGTATGTGTGCGCCAGCAGGTAAACGAACCGAATAGCGCTTACCTGTTTCTACGTCTAGTAAACTTGCTTCAATTTCTTGGTTCCCGCTAACAGCCAACATTTCACAATGGATTGTGCGATCGTGAATATTGCAGCAGCAAGCAAAAACACCTTTAGTTTGAAGCGACGAAGCTTTAGCCATTAGGCGGCAATTCCGACAACTCTAAAATCGCTAATGGGAGCGCCCGTAATATCGACCGATAAGTCGCCCATTCTAAACCCATCAGCAGCAGCCGATGTCGTGTTGTCCGTGACATAACCCTTGGCAATAAATGGGGCTTCCTTAATAGTTCCCAAATCTTGATCGGGCGCTTCGTGTTGGATTGCAAACCACAGTGCAACTTTCTCTTCTGCTGAGAAAAACGCCGTCCAATACCCGCCATTTTTCAGCATATAAGGACCCGGCAGACTCAACGATCGGCTGCTGGTAGTCGTAGTGATTAACTTGTTGCCACCCGTGTTAAAAGTTTGGGTATCGGTGGTGTCAACCGTTCGGCTAATCTCAGCATCTGTCCGATCGAGCAATTCAGGCGGCCACATCGCCGTTGCACCTGATGGAATAGTTTCAGCCAAAGCTCGAACAGTCAACGCGCCGCCCGTACTGTCTGTCGTTATTTCTGCTAAATAAGCTAGTTCGTCAGAATCAACAAAAAGCAAAACGTTGCCTTTCTCTATTGCGGCAGCAGGAGCGCCAGTCACAGTCATTGTTGTAGCTCCTTCTGTTGCTGCCGCTGTCAGTGTCAGCGTAACAGGCGCAAAAGGTAATGTAGGTTTTGTTTTTTGTTTCCAGCAGTAGACTGAAGTTTTCCAACCTTTTTGTAACTCCCGGTTTTGATAGCTAGTTCCCATGTTTTCTCCTGCTTACAATAGTTTTAGATATTGTCAGATTTCTAGTTTCTATATTGCCAATTTTGGGATTGGGAATAATTCTTAATCCGACATTTACTGAATAATTAAGATTCATTAACAACTGGATTAACGGCTCAATTATTTTTAAGGTTGTGTCTTGGTTATCCCATTGCTTAAGAGTTATCTTGTGCGATCGCACCCAACCCATTCCTTGGTTGAGCATTGGCGTCACCGTTAACTCTTCTGCTGGGATAATTACAACTTCTAACCCCTGCGTTTGTGTCCCTGCTGGTGGAAAGTTGGGCTTGGCTACTGCAACAGCTTTTAAAGTTTGACCAGTTGGGAATAAATAAGTCCCCAATCCTGCCAGCGTTTCTATTGCTGTCTTAAGTGCAATAATTTCGTCGTTTAAGCTTGAAACGTTGCCCATCCTTCCACAATTGCTCCTGTTAATAGCTCAGTGTCAAACGGTCGGGGAAATTGAGACAAAACTTGAAGCTTTCCTGTTTTTCCGTAGTATTCAACCTCACATTCGGTCGGTCTGATATTTCCGGGCCATTGCATGGGGTTCACTAAATAACCTTTTAAGTAAGTTCTCAATGAATTTGCTCCTTGTTTGTCATCTGGCTTAGAAATTACTGGTTGCCCACCTGTTCCACGAGACTCTTTAAGAAAAGTTTCGACTTCTACTAATTGCTTTTTAGGTTGGATATTTCCCCACTCGTCTGTCTCTATTTCTATTGAATTTACCAACACAAATAATTTAGAATTTGCATACTCTAGAAATTCAGAAGCCATACTAAATCACCGTGTAATCTTCCTCAATGCTAAACCCTCCTTTAATTGTTTTTCGCATTGGTGTTGCCGTTCCAACTGTTGTGCCGACTGTAAAATCTTGATCGTAGCTAAACTCAATATCCGCAACATACTTTTGCCCTGGTTCATCGGCGGCATTGTCGCCTGATTGAATTAAAACTATGGCTGCTTTTTTTTCACTAGCATTTAAAGTGCTAAGCGTAATTCCACTGCCAACAGTTCGAGAATAGATTGGTGGGCTATTTGAACCATCGGGCAACACTTTGCAGACCGAAGCTTTGACGGTCAATCCGGTTAAATTAGCGCCAGCAATCGGCCCAACAACAACCACACTATCTGATCGAACAAAAACAGGCTGCTCTGCTCCATCAAATTTCATATTGTTGCTTTCGTAACGCATATCTATGTAAAGCGAGTTCATAGTTGCTATCCGTTAAAAGTTAAAAAGCCGCGTTCGATCGGATAATTGAGTCTAGAATTACCAATTTCAAACTCATATTCTGTCTCAAACTCGCGGGCGAATTCTGCAAAAAGAGTTTCGATTCGATCAATGAAGATGTAACCGATGTAAGTTGTCAATCCTCCGGGCTGGACAGTTTCTGAATCAACTTCTAAACCACCCGGTGCAATATTTTCAAGTTTGTCAAGCAGACTAACTCCTTGCAAATTGAACAACCTAAACCTTGCTTTAAGGTTTGAAAGTTTCCGACCTAAAAGCTCAAACCTAATTTGCAAAGACTGACCTTTTTGTAATGGCTGGTTTATTAACGGTTTTCCGTTAAGCCAGAGTTTACCTTCAGGAGCCAAGACAGCAGGCATTGACACAACTTTGTTGCAACCTGTTTGAGTTGACTGCATCCCGATCGCGCTGACAGCTCGCTCTCTCGTTGCAACAGCCGACCCAAAAACAGCGGTCTGCGCGTTCATACCGAGAACGTACCTGTCTCGACCTAGCGACAGCGCGATCGCACTGGTTGACACTAACCCACTTCCGGCTGAGTGCCGATTGCGAACTATCAACTCATCGTCTGTCTCTGTCACTGTTGTGGCTGTTGCCGTCGCTGTGGCGAATTGAGTAGGCATTACGCTGCATCCAATCCGATCGTGAGTTCAGTTAACGTAAACGGATCGCCCGCATCTACTGTTTTAGGTGGAACGAGCACGCCACCAACTTGGAAGTTGCCTGCAGTAGGAGCGTCATGCAAGCCCCAATGTGTTCTTAGCCCCTGTGCCGCCGTCGCCGCAGCAAAAGAAAAAGGAATAATTGTTGAAATTTTTCCAGCAGTTGCAGCGCCAAAAGCAGTCCCGTTAACCGCTACTGGCTGGCGGTTGTACGCGCTGTCTGTCGGTTCCGTCCCGCCGATCGTTGGAGAAACATTAGGCGCGGGGGCGCTACTGTAATGAGCCACCGACAGGCTGGGGAACAGAGGCAGCGGAATGCTGCGGTATAAATCGTTGAGGATTGCATTTTGCAAATTCAAGGACATGAACCCGGTGTCAAACCGGTGCAGCAATCCACCCGCAAGCACAATTAAAGAATCGTTGACTTCAATCAATTCCCCGTCGTCAGGGATGAAATAAGCAAGACAACTGCCACCGGAGGCACTGTCAAAAACTCCAAGCGCAACGATGTTGCCGTTCCACCCGGTAGACCTTGGAAAAACCAAGTTTTTGATAGTAGTCGTTGAGCCACCTACAGGCGCTTGCCAGTCTTGGGCAGTCATCATAATTCTGGTTGCACCTGTCGGTTCAGAACCGGGACCTTGCTTGGAAGGCATCGTCAGAAACGGCGCAAGGTAGGGAGTGCCAGTGTTTTTTTGTTGACCCCGAAAAAGGTGATTGAGGTAGATGTTGCTACCTGTATTTGTTAAGTGTCCAACTGCCATTATTTTTTAGACTCCTCAACCATTGGACAACTGGATTCACCTATTCCACAAATCACATTGTTGTAGCCATCGGTTTGTTTTTTATTGCCGCATTTAGGGCAAACTTGCAAACCCAACATTTTGAAATAGTCTGACGCATAATCAGCTTTACCTGACGGTGCGGTTACTTTTGAGGCATCACTTGGTTTCTTAACACCAGCCTCCACTTTTGGTTTTAGTGGGGCTGGGTCTGGTGTTTCTAATGTCTCTGGAGACAAAGGATTCTCAGGACTAGGAGGAGGTGCAGGCGCAGAACTTGAGGGCATACTATTAGACCTTTGTTGTGGACGATCGAACTTCGTAAACCCGTAACTGCTCCTCACCGCCAACAGCGCGAGCCACTTCGTTTGGTAAAAGTGTACGATTTGGGTCAACATCCAAACCAGTTGCGTTTGCATGAGTTTTCCAAATCAGCGATCGCATCCGACCGAAATCGGTGTCGTCAGATTCCCGAATTTCCATCGGCATAGATTCAGCCATACCCAACGCATCGGCACCAAGAGCAAAACCCGATCGGGTCGTAACAGGATTGCCTCCCAAGGTCTCAGTCTGAACACCGGGAGAACCGGGCAAACCCGAACTGATATTAGTAGATTCAAAACAGTGGAACCCGCGAACTCGACCTTTGTAACCGTTAACCTTGCCCATGTATTGTTGGCGGGTTTTCAGTTGCAACATATTGGTCAAGCCTTCAACTTGGGAGTTATCCGCATATTGGGATTTCTCAGCCATGTCGTTTTCTAGGGATGCAAAATGATCGGGGGTACCAACAAAAATAAAGCAGCCATCGTCGAGGGGCGGCACTTTGTCGTTCACCATCCGAGCTCGCAGCGAACCAAAAAAGTTCATTGTTAATTGACCGCCACCACCCGCCGGAACTCCAGCGGCAGTATTAACAACTGTGCCGTTGTTGTTGTAGCTAACAACTGTTGAACTGAGCAAAATTTCAAACAGCAACAAATCTTCCCACATCCCGTAGTTGTAGCCAATCCGTTCCTGCACAAGTCGCTCAATATCAATAATCGTCACCGCGTTGACCAGCTCGTGAATGCCCAACGGTTCAACAACTGCATCTTTACCCATACCCCATTCCAAGATCGGAACAGAGACGCCATTGCCGTTTAAGTTTTGACGAGTTGGGACGATCGGGATACCCGGAGTCAAACGCCAATCAGAAGAGGTAACACCGACGTTAAGATGGCGGACGCGGGGAACCAAGACTGTCTGATTGATAGGAATGCCCGTGTGGATTGCCTTGTTGCAGAATTGCCACAAAACGAACCGGGCGCTGTGTTCAATCCGCACAACTTGGCTAAGGTATTCGCGAAGCGCGATCGGGAAGTTAGCAAAAGTTGTTGGCGCGTCTTTACCGCCCCAGACTTGGTTCCGACCTTGAAGTAATCCATGTTGACGGGCGATCGCGTCAATACCTTCGCGCAACACCTTGCGATTTTCAACAAAAAACTGATCGGTGTACCGGGAATTTCGCTGAACGTAACTACCTGTAGATGTCGTAATGAGTCGAGCTTCAGTTGTGGCTGCGTCATTACATCGGCGCTCGAATTCCCGAACCGCATCCTTGGCAGAAATACCGCCCCGGTTAGCCAACGGGGAGATAAAAGCTTGGGAGGGAAGAGGTGCGCGATCGGCTCCAGCAGTCTCGGGGTGAGCATAGCCAAATTGACCGAATACCCTAGCTAAAGTGTCGCGTTGCTTGCGCTCGTTCTCAACTTGCTTTTCAAGTTCTTCTCGATCTTTCCTAGCCTTCTCCTCCGCAGCGTCTTGCTGTTGCTTCAATTGTGCAATTTGATCGGCTGCTTGTTGCAGTTGCGCGAGAGTTTGTTGAGTCTCTTGTCGGACACCGCTATCAACCAGCATTCGGAACTGAGACTCGGTAAGAGTCATGGTTCCGTCTTCGTTAAAAGTCATCGCCGCTTGAGTAGGTGCAGTGACAGTTGAAGACTGAGGGGCTGGTGCAGGTGAAGATGGCGCTGGTTCGGTAACGGAATCAGAGCCAGTCACGTTAGATAGAGGTGGCAACTGCTCTGCTGGAACTACGCCGTCTGAGTTAAAACTATTGTTTCCCGACTTATTCTTTTTTGTAGCATTAATTCGATTAATCGCGTCGCGTTCATTAACACCTGCGACTGCATCGCTGCCAATTATTTTAGGTTTTGATTTTGTTGGCATTGGTTTACCAGGATACTATGACCAACTTATCAAAGTTTTTTTAACACTATGCTAAAATTGCGGTACACGCAAAAATTAGCGGTACACGCAAAAATTAGTCAAGTATGATTTTGACAATAGGTGAAAGAATTAAAATTTTACGCGATAGAAAACAGGTAACTCAAGAAAGTTTTGCAAAATCTGTCGGTAGATCACTTTCGATCGTCTGTCGAGTTGAAACCAACGATAGGGAGCTAACTTACTCAGAAATTTTTGTATGGGCAAAAGCTTTAGGCGTTGAACCAGAGTCGTTAATACTAAACACCATTCCCGGCTGTGACCAAAGAAGCCCCCGGCAGGTTTGCAATAACCACGGTTGATAATTCGCCCAAGTCATAAAGCCCATCGCGGATATAATAGGGTGCAACCAAAGACGGGTCAGCGTCCCATTCTGTCCAGCTATCAGGAATATAGTGCGGGCAATTCTTGAAAGAAAAGCTGGTGTTACACAATGGGCAAACATAATCCTTAAACGAGAACCCGCCCAACGATACCGCCCGACCAAGCCCTATTTTAAGTTTGTCAACAATTCCAGAATTTGCAGGAAAAGCGACTGTCGCCACAACCTGCACAAACTCTTCATTCTTAACAATTTGGCGGTTTAACTCGCCATTTTGCAGTGCATCTACAAGCTCAGAAGGTGGCTTAGACTTGACCAGTTTAGCTTCAATAATTATTCCTTGCACATCCTCCACAGATTCCCAGTTGTGGTTCAAGATGTGGGGCAATCCCATTCGATCGAGCATTTTTGCCATTTTTGCCAAATCTTTTTCTGTCCACTTGCCTTTGCTTCTGTTAATTAAGTTGTCGGCAACGACAAAAGAAATTGCAACCATTGTCTCGTCCGCTATTAACGGAAAGCCAGAAGGTCTGAACTTATTTAATTTGGCAAGTTGCGGTTTAGTCAGATAGGGGAGAGTGTCGTGTCGATCGGGCGCAACTTCTGTTACTGCAACTTCAGTCTTTGGCTCTCGCAAATCCGAGTGCAACTTACCAACAAACACATCATCTTGCCTGTTGGCTAGCTTAATCAAGTAACCCGGTGTGGTCTTTGTTGTGGCAATATCTATACTGATTTTGGGGATTAATCCATCTAAAACAACTTGTTCTACAATCCCGCTAACCGTTCCCACGGAAGAATCCCAGCTAACTTCGTCGCCAATTTTAAATAAAGTTTTCATATTTTACCAAGGGTGCATTGTAATAATTGTGTAGCCGATCGCATTAGATAATTGCTTGACTAAGTATTTCCGATAACTGTGCAAATCGCATTTGCGATCAGGCTTCCATTCAATAACATCTAGCTTGACAATTCCGCTCGACGCTTTTCTAATTTCTTCGGAGTTAGCGTCAAGCTGCTGTATTATTTCGTTTACTTGCTGCGCCAATTGTTCAGAGGTTTGCTGGACTGAATCACACAAAACATTAATGATGGGCAGCGAAGTTATTGGCAATTCCAAATGTCTCAATATTTTTCCTCTTTCCGCTGTTCCAATCGGCATCACCCTACCTCCAACAGTCGAGAATCTTTAGACTTAAGTGCCTCTAATCCTGAACGTATATCAGCATCGGTAGCAGTGCTTAACCAGTCAAGATGGTGCAAGCTTGGCTTAGGCAAAACGTCTAAATCTTCAACTCCTTTTGTGTTAGATTCTTCCGCTTCCAATGGGTTCATCTGTTCCTCAAAAGGATTGACGTATAGTTTGGGCCAGATAATTCGATAAATCCATTGGTCTTTACTGTAGCCCTGAAGCGCCAACTCTAAATTGCACAAATGCTTAATTATTGAATAAGTTATCAGCATTCGATCGGCGTTTAAGCTTCTTGCATAATTAAGCATTGGTTGAGTCGCGATATCCTGAGCGCCCCCCCAGCTATATCCCATCAGATATAAAGGGACTTTAGACTTTCTAGCAATAATTAACTGAAATTCTTTAAGCACTGAAATCAACCCAGAAAAGTCTGGGTTGCTGTTAGACAGTTGTCTAATTTCTGCGCCATTCATCAAGTAATAGTCAGTAATGCTACCGTGCTGTCGAAGTCTTTCTCGGTGCGCTTCTTTGTACTGTTGGGCATCCGCGTCCGTGTACTCACACGGCATAAAGTGTAACCGAGAGTTTACCCCGGTGGCTCTAGCAGCGCTCAGCAGGTCAGCTTTAATGTTTTCTGCTCCCACCCAGTCGGGGATGCACTCTTCAAAAAGCGATCGCCCGTAGAGATGTGGAGGCCTCCAGCGGTAACGGGCATGGGCACAGACGATCGGGTGAAAATCCAGAGCGCTGACTTCATTGGTTGAATTCTTGCGCTGTTGAAATCCCAACAACTCCCCTGTCACTGACTCAATGCGGAACATCTCAAAAGTTGGCGGGAACAATACCCGTTCAATCCGAGAAGATTTAAGATTGACCCCGATCGACAAAAACCAATCGCCCCACGCCATCAACAACTCCGGCCCTGCATTCAGCGCCAACCCGCCGATAACCTCCTCCCGCAACCGCTGCAAAACCTTGTAAACTCCGGGGTCGATCGGCGTCACGTTGTCGTTGAGTGTGGGAGCAATATCCCAACCCTGGTCATCGCCTGTGGGGTTGCTCCAAATTGCATCCCGTCGCAAGTCGAGCGCCAGAGTTATTTCAGATGACAGCTCAATCATCCGCACAAGTTCGCGGGTGTGACCGTTATCTCGCACGATCGGTTCGCGAATCTCAAAGTCATACTGACGACCGTGGATGCTGTCGCTGGCATATCCGTGATATTGGGAGACAGGTTTGGATTGACCGCCAACCAGCGTCCGACTGTAGTTGACAATGCTTTGCCAAATGTTCTCTAGAGTTTTGTTTCTGCCGGGAGTTGGGGTTGGCGATCGCATTAGGGTTAATTAAAGTCGGGTTGGATGATTTTTTGCCCATCCAAAAAGCTATAAGCTCCTGAACTGGCGTCGGTTAAATCGGTAATCTTAGGTTTTGAACTACCGTCAAAATGGTAGAGCGCATCTAAATATTGTTCGTTCCAATCGCCCCTTAGTATTCGGACTTCGCCCCGAAGTGCGGCGCTGGCAAAGTGACTCGCTCGAACAATTTTACTCTCACGCGGTCGAATGCCTGCACAGTGGAATCCTTCTAATAATTCCCGGATGCGAACTTGATCGCGGGGGCCGGAAGAACCGCCTTCTAATTCCCAAGCAATTTTTGTGTTTACCGTGTCGCGAACAGCAGTATTTTTCAATAAGTTGTTAGTTTGTGCTGGCTCAAATTGTTCGGCGATCGCATCCATAACATAAATTATACCGTCAACTTTTTTCATCTTAACCCCGGCAGTGTAACAAGCAGAGATTTTGGCACTTGCTGCTAAATCCCAAAACCGAACAATTCGGCCGCCCGCTGGTACTTGATCGACCACCTCAAACCATTCGCGCTTAAAGACTGAACCCGCACCCTTCGCCTCAAATGGGATGCAGTCTAACTCCTCTCTGGCGTTGATGCCGTAGTCTTTGCGTAGTTGCTCAATCCATGCGTATTCGCGCTCGATCGACCATTGCTGATTTGACACTAAACAAATGCGGCGGTAAAGTCCATCTGCGATCGCCGTAGCCAAATCATAGCGGTGGTAGGAATAATTGAGTTCCCCGGTTTTGCACTTCTCGATTAGCTGATTAAAATAATTGTCTTTACCGTTGTGGGTGCTCCAAATTGCGACGGAACCACCCCACATATTGATAGCCAATGCTGCCTTGATTAACTCTTCTAGATCGTCGTGGAAAGCCGCCTCGTCAATCCGCAGCCGCCCTTTCTTTGATCGCAAGTTTGCCGGACGCGAGGACAGAGATGTCACTTTGAACCCTGAGTCAAACCGGATAGTATAGGCAAGAATGTTTTTGTTAGGTTCCTCAATGACTGACTCGTTGATACCGGAACAGGCTAGATTGTAAGCCCGTGCCCAGTACGCAACATCTTCTATATATTGGCGGCTCATGTCGAAGTTATAGCCGACGTACCAACTGTCAGAACCGTTAATTTCAGCCGCCACCAACGCCGAATCGGCGGCGTCTGCCCAGCTAATCCCTATCCGCCTCGACTTCTCGCAAATCTTGATTGGGCTGCTGTCCCGGGTCCACATCTGCTGATATTTCAAGAGCATCGGCGGGCTGGATGCCCAGAAGGTGCTGTCGAATGACTGCTGCTGTTTCTGGAGTAAGTCCGCGTCCGTTTTCTTCTTTGTAGTCGGGGAGGACTCCCGAAAACGCCTCTCGAAGGTTTGATTTAAGTTTGCTAGTTTCATCGTTAGCCAGTTTTAATACCGATCGCGGGAGCCAGCCAGCTTCTGCTAAAATCTTGAGCGCTTCAATTTCATCGTAATGCCGACCGAAAGCTTCTTGCTGTAAAGAAAGCGCGGCTTTAATCAGACTGGGAATATTTTTTACTTGGTCTAATGCTTCTAATTTATCAGGATTGTTTTTTGCTGAATCCAACCCCGCATTGATTACCAACATTAACTTAGAATAAGTAGTAGCGCAAACTTGCACCATGTGGCGCGACTGGTCAAACCAGCGATCGGATTCCGCAGAGTACAAAAGTTGCTGACGTTTCTCGGCTTCCGCTTGTGCTTTTTGCCGCAGGTTTTCTAGTCGGGCGATCGTTTGTTGCCAGACAGGAGTTGAAGTCATCTGAGAAATTCTCGATCGAGTCAACCCAAGTCGTTGAGCAATGACTTCCTGTGTGATTCCATCAAACGACATTTCTGCGGCGGCAGTTATTTTAGAAATTGACGATACGCTTGCTTTTCCCATCGAAGCAAATAGTCCTAACTTTTATTAACATTTTCTAACGTTTCTTAACCTTTTCTAACTCCATTATGCCTGATTTACTTGACCTGCGATATATCCGAATTTCACAAGCCGAACTTTTCGACAACAACGCCAAGCTGCACAACCTCGACCAGATTATTGAATCAATAACCAGGTACGGGTTCAAATCCGCCTGTAAGTGGGAGGGGACTCTCAACGGCGGGCGCGGCGGGATAGTCGCGGGCAACGGACGGGTTGAAGCCCTGCGGGTGATGGAACAGCGGGGCGATGATTTGCCGATCGGGATTGCTCAAGACACAGAGACAGGCGAGTGGTGCGTTCCGGTGTTGTTCGGGGTTGAGGCAGGTTCGGAGGTGATCGCCCGCGCCTATGCGTTGGATGACAACAACCTGACGCTGCTAGGTGGAAACTTTGCGGTGGCGGACTTGCTAAAGTTGTACGATCAAGAATTGCTGCTGTCAGAACTAGAAGAACTCAGTAAACTTGACCAAGTTCCGGTCAGTATTGGTGAGGCTAATTTAGAAGACTTACTAAATCAATTGGCGCTGGGGGGAAATAGTGAACCGGAGCCGGAATATGGGGAGGACGATCCCACAATTCTTGAAGGTATCCAAGTTCGAGAAGGTGTAGAACTTGGTGCCATCTTCCAATTGGGGCGTCACAAAATCATGTGCGGTGATTCAACGGTTGAAGTTAATGTGCGGGAATTGTTGGGCAATTTAAAGTGTCAAATGTGCTGGACAGATCCACCTTACAACGTGAACTACGACCCCGAAGCTCGCGTTTCGCATTTTAGCAAAGAACGATTGGCTAACCCGATTGGCAAAATTGCAAATGACGCAATGAGCAATGATGATTTTTTTGAGTTTCTAATTAATGCTTACTCAATGATAAATATAGCTTTGTCTGAAGGGTCTGCTATATACATAAGCCATGCAGACACTATGAGGCATCATTTCAGAAACGCATTTATAGCTATGCCTTGGAAAATGCAATCTTGCTTAATTTGGAAAAAGTCGGTCTTGGTATTTGGGAGGGCAGACTACCACTGGATGCACGAACCTATCTTGTACGGA
Source organism: Microcoleus sp. B3-D7 (assembly GCF_036705305.1). Taxonomy (NCBI): domain Bacteria; kingdom Bacillati; phylum Cyanobacteriota; class Cyanophyceae; order Oscillatoriales; family Microcoleaceae; genus Microcoleus; species Microcoleus sp. B3-D7. The sequence goes on from NZ_JAUBUE010000016.1 coordinate 111,540, forward strand.
TGGAAAGAAGGAGCTTCTCATAGATATTTTGGAGACAGAAAGCAGACAACTATTCTTGAATTTACGTCGCCGCACTACGACAAAGAGAACTGCGATACCGATGGATATGTACACTCTTGTCAGAAGCCAACACCTTTAATTAGCTATTGTATAGAAAACTCAACAGAGCCCAAAGACAATATCTACGATCCTTTTTTAGGAAGCGGAAGCACAATAATAGCAGCTCAACAACTAGAAGGAGAGCGTACTGTTTTTGGTTTTGAGCTCAGCGAAACTCACATTGAGACAATTTTGCAACGTTGGGAGAAATTTACAGGCATTCCCGCCAAACGCATTAATTAACAATAGAATATGCCATAATAAGAAACAATAAACCTGCTCCTACGACGTAACCAAAAGGAGCCGGAATACAATCAACAGACTTCAGCCTCCTCGTAACTAGGGAGGCTTTTGTATTTACCCGATCGCCCGCCAATTAATCTTTACACCCGCAACAAATCTAAGCTATAATCTACCTAAATTACCCCCAAAACTCATGGCAAGTTTTAGCAAAATTGTGTCTAAAATAATTCATCCAGAGTCCAGCGAACAGCCATTGGAAGAAACTAAGTCGGACGAGTCGCAGCAGGAAGAAAAGCCAGCGGAACAGCCACAAGCAGAAGAACCAAAACCAGAAGAACCTCCGCAAGAACAACCTGCAATCGAACCGCCACCCGCCGAGCCATCCACCCCAGAAGCACCCAAGCAACAAGAGCCACACCCAGAGCAACCAACCGAGTCGCAAATACAAAAACCTATGTCACCACAAGGACAGCCGCTGCCTCCGAACGAACGAGTTAACGCTGCCTACAAACTGGTGTACGGGGAGAATGCTGAGATTCCAATTAAGCACGAGTCGATCGTCACCGAGCAAGATGCTGACTGGCATATCCGCAGTTATATGGGAGGTTTGTTTGCCACTCCAAACAGCAATCCAATGACTCAACAATTTAACAACTTAGAAGAGTTGCTGGAATGGTTTAACAAGACTTATCCAGCGGCAACAAAGGTTGAGTAACAATTGTTGTTATTTTTAAAGTGAAAATTGTATACTGTAAAAGGTATTCCACTTGAAAATACTCCAGCATCATGTGGCTCTGAGGCTGGACGGGAACCCTGCCCTGTGGATCGGAGGCGAACGACGGCCGGGAGGCCCAGCAGGGAAAACAAGCGGTTCTGGTTTTTTGGCAACAAATAAACTGGTCAAGCTGCGGTCGCGACATCAGGAGAGACTGAAAAAATCCATATCTGATAATTTCAGACATGGCGTCACCCAAGACGTTAAAAAGGGTCCAGCCGGGGTTGAGCAGCGGTTGCTCATCAGTCTCATAAGCTGACTTTTTGGTGGTTCGACTCCACCCCCCGACTTTATTTAATAATTATTAAAAAATGACAAACTCTGAGAGACGACAAACTGGCGGAAGGGTTGGCGGTAGTGATTTTTTAAGCAGCCAACCTCCAAAATCTTGCAAAGAAGAAACAGAAACAAAAACAAAAGTAGATCCACTAGAAGAACCTAGTGTTTTTGGTAATACTATAAAATTTACAAAAACCGTTCATCGGAATAACCATTGAGGGTTATCCCTCATAATTCAAGCGCTCAACTAATGCTAGTATTATCCTGTGTTACCCAGTAAAAAATATGAGTTTTAATGATATCCACAAATTAAAGCCTAAAAAGCCAAAATCAGAATCAAAGCAAACATCAAATATTTCAATTGAATTTCTGGTGTTACCGGGTGAACAATTTAACGTAGTTCCGATCGAAGTTAAGCATCAAACTGGTGGCATTATCTCAGAAAAAATCCGTCTACTACTTATGAGAAACTCTAACTAATGGAAAGCAAAACTCTCAATTTAAATGACAAGATTAAAGTTAAACTCACTCAATCGGGACAAAATTATTTAACGCGAAAAAACTATAAATTAACGACAGATAAAGAAGGATATGTAACTTTGTCGCTATGGGAATTTTCGGGAATCTTTGGCGATGCTTTGCAGTTGCCAACATTCGATCCGCCTGTTGAACCAGAAATAATTTTGATTGTGGACTGAGTGTCTGCAAATAATTGTGACAAACTATAATTAAGATAACTTGCGACTGCAAGCTTAATAATAACAAGTTCTAAACTATTTTTCGCCAAAACTGAACTTGTGAAATTTTAACAATTCAGGAGCGTCAAAATTTACATTAGTCAACTCTGGCAATTGTTCAATAGGAAAAATTGACCGAAGATATAAAACTGCTTGAGTATATAAACTTAAATCAGTCCAAAATACTTTTTTGTGTTCTACGCGATTAAACCCGCCGTTTTGTATGACAGCAAATGGTTTGCCATCAAACCACACAGTTGCCAATTGCCAGTATCTTATATGGTCGTTTTGACGCCAAATTACTTTTGTTTCTATCTTGTCATTGATTATACCTGTGTGATCTACGTAACTTGATGAATCCGCAAATTCATCTATGTGAGTAACAAAATCTTCTAGTTTAAAACTTGTTGATTGAGGAGTTAATTGGTAAAGTTCAGCGATATTCATAATTGTAAAAGTGACTGCAATTTATACATTTTATCATTACTTAAAATATTGCAATCACTCAATTTTGAGGTGGCTTTGCTTACAAGGGTCTTGTCCAATTGAATCTTAGCTCATCTGTCAATCCCGTAAAAAAGAGGAATTCAGTGTTTACAAGGGTTTGAGGTTTTCCGGTTTGAAATCGGAAAACCCTTTGATTCTGTAACGAAATCTAAAACCCTTGCTGTGTCTCAAAACAGGAATTCCTGTTTTGGTCTAACAACCTACTAAAACATTCCTCCCAAAAAGGCGGATTCAGACAGAGCAAGCTTTTGGAACGATCCGGTTTGAAACCGGAACTGTTAAATCCAATTACGGGAATTCCCGTAAATTAGACATACCAAGGCTTTCAGGGACTCCGGTTTGAAACAGGAGTTCCTAAGAAGTGTCAATCCGTCCAAAAAGACGAATCCAGTGTTTGCAAAGGTTTTGAGTTTTGCTGATCGATCAGCAAAACTGCTAAGCGTCAGAACACTTTTTGGGAAAGGGTTTTGCGGAAATTTCCGCAAAAGTGGTAAGCGTGAGTTTTTAACCCTTTGGTTGAAAAATACCTCTTGAGGTTTTTATGCTCAATCATAAAAACTAACTAGCGACAAAATGAGGGCGGGGGGAAGGATTGTCGTAGCCAACGAGTTCTTAATGGTTTGAGGGTGTCCGGAATAACAGCTTTTAATGACTAGAACATTCTTCAGGCGTGGTTTTGAGGGTGTCCGGAATCAGCGGGTGGGAGCGGTGACCAGAACTTCTCGGTTAGCTAAAACTTTTCTAGGTCTTGGTTCCAGCGCGAATATTCCAAAAGTCCTTAGTGAGTCTAAACACAATGAGGACAGAGAAACGATCGCAATTTCCTTGTATATAATTCGTTGTTATGATATATTGATAGTGTCAATAATTTTATGGCAATTATGTCTTACTATTACAGACTAGCATCCGTACTAAATACTTTGCCCAAGCACTGGGCTTATTGTGATGCTTGGGAATGGGTGTCTGACGAAAAAGGTTCGTATTGGGAAGATCGGAGAGTTCCAGGATTTCAGGTGTTTGGAGAAGCCAGCCAAGCTCTCCGAGCACTGTCGGGGGAAGACATGGACGGAGTTTACGAAGCATCCGAGTATCCCCAGATCTTAATCGTTGAGGCTGATGAAAATTTTGTTAGCGATGGTTGCTCCATTTATTTTGCATTAGAGTGCGAAGGAGTGCTTTCGGTCAGAGCAATGCCAAGCAAAGAAGCGCTTGATCGAATTTTGGAGATCTACAGTCAAGAATCCGAACAATACGACTATGACAGTTTTGCCGAATGGTGTGAAGACTCCGAAGAAGAAATTGCAGGCTTTTTGTTAAAAATGTCTGAGGTAATTGAAGTTTCATTTATTGAAACTTTACCGCGTCCGTGTTTAATCAATTTTTCGGAGAGCGAACTATGGGTGGCTTAATACGATACAGTCGAGATTCTGTGAAATATCGAAAAAACTTAGCCCGCACTGGAAACTCAAATAATTTTATCAATGAAATCGGTCAAAGATACGGAAAACTAACCGTCATTGCTGAGGGAGAAAATTACCGAAATGATGCGTGCTGGGTGTGTCGTTGCGATTGCGGCAGCACAGTTACCGTGAGAGGGTTTTCTTTGAGGCGGAGAGATACTAAGTCTTGCGGTTGTATCCAAAAAGAAACAACCGCCAATAGAAATAGATTGTCAGCAAATCCCAAAAAAGAAGAATTAAGAAACAAGGCTTTCGACTTGCGTAATAGCGGATTAAGTTTTGGTCAGATCGCCGATCAATTTACAAAACAAGGCGTTCCAACATTGTCTGGAAAGGAAAGCAGCAAATGGTATGCTTCCACTATTAAATGGTTACTAACAAATAATCTTGAGTAGTGAAAGGTAATTTAAACAAGCCTGAAATAGTAAGTTCAACTCTCACCCCCGATTTTACTTACTGAATTTCTCTGGATATACTGCCGACGCACCCATCAATGGTATTTTTGTGGCTCTGGGTGCGGACTGATGAATGGTGACTAATGACTGATAATTGATTACCTACCACCAGCATTGTAAAAATTGGGGAAGCCTCGATCGCAAAAGTCTGAAACTGTTACAAGTCAAGCGGTTTGCAACTGAAAGCGGCAGATTGCTAATCTGTTAAGGGTGTTAACATCCTTCGAGGGTTCAAATCCCTCCCTCTCCGTTCTATTTAATGCTTTATGAATCAAGGGTTTGGGATTCTTCATACCCTTAAAAGTTGCGTTTTCCGCTTTTTTTTGCTCGCTCTTGGCACTCGGTAGCGCCACCTCAGTCGGGCGAGAGCGTCAATGAAGCTATCGCGGCGATCGCAATTTTCCTAACAAAGATCGCAATATGGTACGCTCAAGAGCCGGATATTCATCTGTGTTATACCAATTTTATGTGAAGTTGCATATAATAGAGAGATAGCTTTTATGGTGCGTTTATGAGTCGTAGTTTAAAAATTA
>NZ_JAUBUE010000138.1:0-1040 GCF_036705305.1 Microcoleus sp. B3-D7
GGGTCTTCTGGGTTGGCGGTGATAAGAAAGACTAATTAGAAAAGCAAGCTAATAGTCGATCTCGAAAATTGTCAAAATTAACAAATCCATAGGCTTGACGTTTAATCAGTTTGAGACGATTGTTGATTCCCTCCATAACACCACTCGTTGTTCGGTTCAAGAAATAGTTACAAATTCCATCGATATGATTGCGAAGCATGGTTAGGGTATCACTGTAAATTGGTTGTGCTTTCTTAATCCATTCAAGCAGTGATTCTTTCCCCTCTGACACACTATGATGACTTTCAAAAATCTCTCTGAATTCTTCTTTTAATTCATAGGCAAGCTTAAGACGCTTAGATTGACTTAAAACTGTAGCCAATTTAACCCCTTCCTCTTCTTTTAAATCTACACCATTTTTCAGGACAATAAATCGGCTACCTTTTCTTTTAATATTGCATTGTATTCGGATTTTATTCAATTCCTCATTCACATATTTCATCACATGAAATCGGTCATATACCACAATCGCATTCGGAAAAACTTCTTGGATTACTTTGGGAAAACCACCCCACATATCTACACTCACTTCTAACACCTGCTCGCGAACCTCAATCGGTTGCTGAATAAGGACTTCCATGATACCTTGCTGTTCGTGACTGTCGATCACTTCAATCAATTGACTTTGGTCAATATCGGAAACTACAGTCACAAAATCTTGATGCCCTTTTCTCATACTAATTTCATCGATACTCAGACGTTTAACCGCTCCCCATGAGGCTTTTTTACTTGTGAACGCTGATGATTAAAAATTCCTTGAATCTGATCCCAACTTAATTCTTCCTCTCGTTTTACCTGTGACACTGTTGTCACCTGAACACGGTGATAAATATACTCCTCATATCGTTGAGTATAGCGCCGACCTTCATCAACAAAACACAGTTGCTCTGTGAAATATTTTTGACAATTTTTACAGTAGTATTGGCGACGAGGAATTTCCAATTCGATTAACTGACCTGAAATCGGTAAATCTCGAATCAAGATTGTCCGAATCTGATGGA
>NZ_JAUBUE010000017.1:0-9889 GCF_036705305.1 Microcoleus sp. B3-D7
TTTTAAATCACCCTAACCTTCCTTCAGTCTTGTCTTATGGTACTTTGGCTGCTTAAAAACTGTCCGGAGTATTGTTATCATGACTAATCACAATTTAGTAAAAAAGTCAATACAGTTTCATCAATTCCCTTTAGTTTCAAAGGCTTATATTTAACAATGCGATTTTCCTCAACATAATCTGCAACCGCCGCCGAAATTAGCACCGTGTTTGGTTCCGTCACCTCTTGCAAGCGGGCGGCAATATTCACGCTCGGCCCGATCGCAGTATAATCCGATCGATCGGGGCCGCCAAACATCCCCACCACCGCAGTACCCTGGTGAATTCCGCAGCGAAACCGCACCGGAGGCACGCCATTTTCCCCAACAATTCCCTGCTCCAACCAGCCCTGGTTAAGCTCCTTCAGAGATAGCACCATTTGCCTTGCAGCAGCGATAGCGCGGCGTACTTGCTCGTTAGGCGTTAGTTCCTCCGGCGCGCCAAAGAAAGCCATTACCGCATCTCCAACAAACTTGTCCACCGTACCGCCACTGTCAAAAATAGCCTTAGTCATTGCCGCCAAATATTCATTCAACAGCTCAGCTACCCGGCGCGAGCGCAGCGTATTTGCCATTTGAGTAAAACCGACAATATCGCTAAACAAAATAGTAATCAATCGCGGTTCCGGGCGCAAATCCAATGCCAAATCTCCAGCCGCAGCGGCCTTCACCATCGCCGGCGGTAAAAATCGGCGCAGCACCGACTCAGTTAAATAACTGTTCAACTGCTGCACTCGGCGCTCGTTTTGTTTGAGGGCGATCAAATTCCGCACTTCCGCCAACAATTCTCGATCGTTAAAAGGCTTGGACAAATAAGCATCCGCACCCCGTTCTACTCCTTCAATTCGAGTATCTTCGTCGGCTTTAGCAGTCAGCAAAATTGCCGGAGTTCCCTGCAATTCCTCATCCTCTCGAATCATCTTAATCAAATCCAAACCCGAGACCAAAGGCATCATCAAATCCGTTATAATTAAATTAGGACGGCGTTTTTTAGCCACGGCAAATCCTTCTTCTCCGTTGCGGGCGAGCAAAACTGCAAAACCGGAATCTCGCAGAATAGCCGACACATAAAAGCGTAAATCTGGATTGTCGTCAACCACCAAAACCGTTCCCACTGCTGTTTCAGATCTGATCGGCTCGATCGCCTCAAAGTTATGATTTTCTGCCTCATTTTCCGACAAATCTGCCTCCACATCTGCCAGTTCCACCGCAGCTTTGGATGAGTGAAACTCTGCTGGTATTTCTAGTACCTGTTCCGGGGGCAAGTGAGTCGAACCGAAGTGCAGCCAAACGGTAAAAGTAGTACCTTCCCCGTAAACTGACTCAACTGAAACTTGACCGCCGTGGAGTTCGACCAATTCTTTGACAAGTGCCAAACCTAAACCGCTGCCTTCGTAGGAACGGCTAGCAGAACCTTCGGCTTGGTGAAAGCGCTCGAATAAATAGGGAATTTGTTCGGTGCGAATGCCGATACCGGTGTCTTTTACTTGCAACAAGCAGTGAGCGCCAGCCGATTCAACTTTCAGGGTGATAGTTCCGCCTTCTGGGGTGAATTTAACAGCATTTGATAGCAGGTTGTAAATAACTTTGTCAAATCTTTCCAGATCCAAATAAAGTAAAGGACATTCTTGCAGTTGGGTAATTAAGTGCAGTCCTTTTTTCTCACAGTAGGCGCGGAACGACTCTGCGGTAGAGTAACAGAAACCGACTAAATCGCAGGGGCGGAAACTCGGCTGCATCCGTCCGGCATCGAGCCGCTGCAAGTCCAGCAGTTGATTTACCAAGCGCAGGAGGCGGCGGGAATTACGCAAAGCGATTACGGCTTGTTCGTAGGGCAAGTCTTCTTGGCGCCTGCAAGCTGATTCTAGAGGGCCGATAGTTAGAGTTAGAGGGGTGCGGAACTCGTGGGAGATATTTTGGAAAAATTCGGTTTTGAGCCGATCGGCTTCCAGAAGCCGTTCTGCCTGCTGTCTGGTAGTCTGGTAGAGGCGCGACTGCTGCACGGCTAGAGCCGCTTGAGTTGCGACTATTTGAGCCAGGTCAATATCTGAGATGTTCCAGCGGCGGATGCTGCGATTTTGGCGCAGGGAAATGCTGCCGATGATTTTGCCTTCTGAGAGTAAGGGAACGACTAACAGGGCGCGGGCTGGCGATCGAACTTGGAGTTCTGTAACATTTAACTCGGGGTGTTCCTCGAGATCTTCGATCGCCACCGGCTCTTTTGATACCATAACTTGCAGCAACACCGGATTGCCCCGAATCGGCACCAAAGACTGTGGCAAAGAAGGATGGGCAAAAACCCAGGCGCGAGTGTTAGCAGCACCATCGCCAGAAGCCGTATCGTAGCCCAGAGGGTTCGCAACTACCTCTGGATCAATAAAACCCTGTTCTACAGCCACGGTATCTCTATTTGTGTCGTATAGCCCCACGCATTGGACGTATTCATCATCTTCTGTCCACAGAGATAGGGCGCAGCCGTCAACTTGCAAAGCTTGGCCGAGTTGTTGAGTAATGGCTGCAAAAATATTTTGGGGATCGAGACTCGATCGAATTGCCGTAGTAATAGTATTGACTAAGGCCTCGCGCTTGGCCAGCGCCCGCACCTGTTCGTAAGCCCGGGCTTGAGAAAGCGCCAAAGCCGCTTGGTCTGCCACCGTAATTACCAACTGTACCTCGTGGTCTTGCCACTGGCGCCGTCGATCAAACTGGTGCAGCGCCAAGACTGCCATCAGTTCGATTTTGTAAAACAGAGGTACGATCAAGCTTGATCGAATATTCGCAGCTTCGTAAGCCTGCTGTCGTTGTTGATTATCCGAGTTTAAAACTCGATCGTCAGTTTGAGCATCTTGAATCACTTCCACATCCAAAGTTTCCCAAACCAAATCCGGCAGCAAATCCGGGGAGAGTTCGGCAGCAGAAGCATCTCTGGGCATCGCTTCCTCATCGCCCCCCAACCCTTGAGTTTCTGCCTTCTGGTAAACGAACCACTCATCGGCAACTCGGCCGTCTTGGAACGGCCGCAGCAGACAGCAACTCACCTCAAACATCTGCCCGACAGTTTCCACAATTCTTTGCAGCATTTGCTGGTAATTGGGAGCCGAGCGGATAGTATTGGTAACGGCATAAAGCAGCGATTCTTGGCTCAAAGCACGGCGCAGTTCATTGGTGCGCGTTTTCAGAAGATTGTGAGTCTCAACAGCTTGACTGACAAGATTTATCAGCTCTTGAGCATCCCAAGGCTTGGTAACGTATTTGAATACTTTGCCAGCGTTAATAGCTTCCACTAAATCTTCAACATCCGTATAGCCAGTTAAAATAATTCGGATCACGTCGGGGTACTGAGCCGCCGTCAAGCTGAGAAACTCCGTACCGCTCATTTTTGGCATTCGCTGGTCGGAGATAATCACCGCAACTTCTCCCTCTTTTGCCAAAATTTCGAGAGCAGCGGGACCAGATTCGGCTCTGAGCACTTTGTAGTCTCGATGAAAGGTGCGGTAAAGCAAGTCGAGGTTATCCGGTTCGTCATCGACGATCAGAATTTTTAGCTTAGGATTTTCTTGGGAATTCATGCACCGTTCTCCTGTGCCCCGGGGCTGTTCGATTTAATAAGTCTGATTAAAGGAAGAATTCGCCGATTTAAATTGCTGAAGTCATACCATTTTCGATTTTCGATTGCGAATGACTGATGACATAAGGATTGGGATTTTGCCTAGAGTGCCATTATTTTGGGAAAATGGTATCACAATAATTCGTGGATATGAAGTTGTTGTGAGTGTGCGAGGCAAGCATCAACCTTGATTTTTGATGTCTGGGTTTTCAATTCGGAATTCTTCTGAGCCACAGTTATCTGTCGTGCACCCCAATTTTATTATTTAATGATATTCATATAAACTCGTCTCCCGATAAGTTTTTTTTACCCCTTACCTTTATGCAGCAATAGAGCAAACACAAATCTGGCCATTTTAACTGCCGTCTGGATATCTCAGAATACATAGGAATAACCGTCCTGATTGTGAGTTGATTTGCCAAATTTATGTTTGCTCCTAGCTCCTGGGAATATTGTATTTGGTATGTGAAAGCTGCCCGCAGCAAGATACAATAGACAACCAACATCTTCGCCTGTGTTTTTTTCCCACAAGTAACAGCAACTTTAACAGTCAGCCAAGGATAACGACCACCATCGGGCCCTGAGCCCCTGACTGATATTGGGGGGTGGCTGACAGACCACAGAGGTGTCTGTGGGAGTGACGCAATTGCTGTACCATTTTAGTTAGACTTGCACTTTTTTCCCCGATCTCGGCATTTTTTGTGCGTCCTGCAGACCTTCGACAAGCCAATTACTGCGGCGAAACACCGCAAGCTCGAGCATCCATCTGTTAATCTTAGCTAGGGATGTACTCTGTGGAAACCGATCAGTCGATTTTAGATTTTAGATTTTAGATTTTAGATTTACTCCACAGATGAATCGGGGAGCTTGAACTAGGGTCTAAAATTTTGAGCTGTCCCCGACGAGTGTCGGTGGCTTGTATCGGTTTTTGGGCAGGGTCAATCAGCTCGATCGAGGTTTTGAAGGTCTCGCTCGCGCGCAGCAGAGTATCGAACCGACGGGGAAAACCCCTGCAGACTGTTTCCAGGCATCCAAATTTAAATTGGACGTTGGAAAAGTACCCAGTAGCTCAACAGGTAAGACCGGTTCGATGGGGGACGGGCGATGGATAGCCCAGAACTGCTGAAAGCTGGGGTGCCAAGCCGGGGGGGCGGCGGGGAACATCCGACGCGCGATCGTGCCCGGTGTTAGTATGGTCAGTCGTTGAGTTTTTCAACTACCGCTTGACGGATAAATTATATTCGATCGGGTATTTCCGTAAGCAGAGAGCGGTAGGATGCCGGGAACCTGACGTTAAAACCTTTGTGATTGTTTTTAATACCTTGCCCGCTAAGCTGTCGCGCATTTAATTTGTAAGCTACTGTTTACTTAAACTCTTGTGATGCCGGCCGAAAGCCAGGGATCAAGCTTCAATTTAAAGGTCAAATAGCTTATCCACAAATCTAGTATTAGGGGATGAGTTTTATTTTGTCATAACTAGAGTATTAAATGCTAATAATTTTCCATTTACCTCAAATGATACTTAAAGTCAAGCAAAAAAAATGTAATTTAATCGGGTAATAAACTATGCCTATAAGTTACGTTATAAGATCAGTATAACATCAGTGAATTTTCTAAGAGGGTAGCTTAGAAACCCGCGTAAAAAAATTACTATAGTGGCCTGGCATTGTGAATCCTTCATTTTTTTCCTCACCATCTCACCAACAACAACCTCCCGGACTTTCTGGTTTTTCTATCCGGGTGGCTGCGCCCAACGACTTAACGCAGCTAGCTGATATTTTAGCCATGAGCTTTCACTCCCGCGAGGGGTTTGTAGAATGGGTGTATCCAGTGTTGCGTTTGGGCATTTACGAAGATTTAAAAAATCGACTGCGTTCTAAGGCAGAACATTACATTTGTCTGGTTGCTGAGCTAGTCTCGCGCGAGGAGGGAACGCAGAATTATCGATCGCACCGAGATCAGCGCATAACAGGAACAGTAGAAATGGCTCTGCGTTCTCGCTTTCCTTGGCAAAGCCCTAATTCTGACTATCCTTATTTGTCGAATTTAGCCGTTCACCCGGAGTATCGGCGGCAGGGGGTTGCTCAACAATTGCTCAGCCACTGCGAGGAGACAGCCAAAGAATGGGGATTTTCTGAGATTTACCTCCACGTTCTGGAAAATAATCACGCGGCGCGACAGTTATACTATCACGCCGGCTATCGCTTGCAACAGGTGGATTGGAATTGGACTGGTTGGCTGTTCGGCCAGCCGCGCCGGCTATTTTTACGCAAGCAGATTTCGCTATCCTAAGCTAAGTATTTGAATTGATTATGGGGAATTGGGGCTTCACCAAGAAAAAGGAAAAAATAGCTATCCGTGTATCTCTTCTTTCCTTCTATTGTGAATCAATGGAATGGGAATGGGGAATTAGTGATGAATTTTAGTTTGCTCTTAAGCCCGATCGCACAACCCACTAAAATTAGTGGGTTGTAAACACTTGAGCTACCAACCCTTGTGTACCTGGGAACACCTGAAAAACCCCATACAAAGTTATATCAACTCCGGTAGCATCGTCGGAGGTAAAAACCAGTCAAAAATTACGGATTATGCAACAGAAATTAATATAATGAATCGGCGTTAATCTGTGTTTATCAGCGGTAATAAAAATATTTTATTCACCGCAGATGACAATAGATCGACGATGATTCACGCCGATAAAGATAATAGATTGATGACTAATCTAGCTCCTAACATATTTGATATTATACCAAATCCAGCTTGAATACACCTTTATTTTTTAGCATTTTAGAGAGGAACAAAAGGCAACTGTAAGAGTGATGTCAATGGCCTAGCGCTACAAAGTTTCTAACCCGGATTGAGTATTGTGAGGAACGCCACAGCAGATCAGAACTTCTGTGGCGTTTTGTTCGTCAGAACAGGAGACTTTCGCCGCCAATTCTAGAGATCAGAGAGATTTGGTAGGAAATCCGAGGAGCCGATCGCCCCGTTAACCCCAACCAGATTCGCTAAAACCCGATCGGTTCCTGCTACTCGCAGCAACGTACCGTTCGGAGTGGCGCTAAATTGCAACTGCTGGAAACTCAGGCTGTCGCTCAAAACCAACTTATCGACGCCTACCTCGAAGTTAATGACAGTATCAGTGCCGCCATCAGCACTCAACACATATCGATCGCTCCCAATACCTCCAATTAAAGTATCGTCGCCCAAGTCGCCAAACAACAAATCGTCTCCAGCGCCCCCATTGAGCAGGTCGTTATCTTTACCACCAATCAGAGTATCGCTGCCAGCATCTCCGTTGATAGTATCTTGGCCTTCGTTGCCGTAGAGCAAGTCATCGCCCTCACCGCCGTTGATGCAGTCTTGCTGGTCGTTTGCGCCCACCGAGAAAGCCCGGTTATCAGCACGATCGCCATAGATGGTATCGTTGTCCTCGCCACCGCAGAGTTCATCGCTGCCGTCACCCCCGTAAATCAAGTCGTCGCCCTGATCTCCGTGTATGAGGTCGTTAGCTTTGCCGGCGTAAATCAAGTCGTTGTCTTGACCACCACTGATGGTATCGTCACCCTCATCGCCGAACAGCACATCAGCACCGATGCCACCAAAGAGCAAGTCTTGGCCGCCAACATCTTTAGCTCGACTTCGAGCACCGCCGTACATGGTGTCGTCGCCGCTGTCCCCGACAAGGGTATCTGAGCCGAGTTCGCCCCAAATCAGGTCATTATCTTTGCCACCCCAAACACAATCATTGCCTTTACCTGCTTGCACGGTATCATTACCGTGGCCGCCGCCGATGATGTCGTTGCCGCTGTCGGCAAAGATTAAGTCTTGTTCGCCGAGATCCCCGATGGACTGGGAACTGCCACTGTCGCCGAGCAGAGTATCGGCTCCTTCGCCGCCGTAGAGAGTATCGGAGCCTAATTGACCGTAGATGATGTCATTGCCTTTACCTCCGTAAGCGCGATCGTTATCTTTGCCTCCAACCAGCGTATCGTTGTCTTGTTGGCCGTTGAGGAAGTCGTTACCGAAGCCTCCGTACAGCAAGTCGCGTCCCTCGGAGTCGGTGGCCCTTTGGTCGCGGATGCCCCCAAACAAGCTGTCGGAGCCGATGCCACCAAACAAGGTATCGGAGCCGAGTTCGCCCCAAATTCGGTCATGTTCTTTACCTCCAAGGGCAATATCGTCACCTTTGCCGGTATGGATGGTATCGTCGCCCTCGTTGCCGTTAATGAGGTCTGCACCCTCGCCTCCGAAAATCAAATCGCGAGCATCGTCAGGACTCTGGGAGTTGTTCTGCCCGGTGTCTCCGAGAATCGTATCCGCACCTCGATCTCCAAACAGGGTGTCAGAGCCTAAGTCGCCGGCAATCCAGTCATTCTGTTTGCCTGCAAATACGATATCGTTGCCCTCGTCTCCGTAAGCAATATCGGTGTCAAGGCCCGCAAAAATCGTGTCATTGTCTTCGTTGCCGTAAATTTCGTCCGCGCCGTCTTCACCTAAAAGCAGGTCGTTGCCTTCAAAACCGACGATTTTTTGGTTGCCTTTGGTGTCTACGATGAAGTCATCGCCGTCGGTTCCTTTGGTGGTTTGTCCCTCTGAAAATTGTGAAATAAGCCGGACAAATCCCACTGCAGGTGGTTGCTGCGGGGGCGCAAAGTTAATTCCCGGTTTTTCAATAATGGGAGAACATTGACAGTCGGTATCTGTTTCCCCGAGCGGATTTGAGATACCGGGCGCGGGTGTTGGTGTGGGTGTAGGTATGAGTGGGGGAACAGTTCCAACTGGCCTCAAGATAGCAGCAACAGTAGCGCTAGCGGGGCTGACTTTGCCGAGGTTGTCGGTGGCGATGTAGCTGAAAGTTGCTCCGTTAAAGTCAACTGTGGCTACGAAAAATAGTTGTCCTATTTCTGCCGGAGTCAAAACTTGACCGGCTGTCACGGGTACGTCGCCGTTGACTGAAGCTGATAAGAACAGGACTCCTTGGTTGGCTGGGGGGACGCTGGTGATGGTGTAAGAGACGATCGACCCATCGGGGTCACTTCCTCCCAATCCCAACACCTGCACGATGCCGTTAGTCGGAACCGTGAAGTTAACATTGTTAATCGAAGGCGGTTGGTTGGAAGTCGGGGAGATAGCGGCAACTGTGGCAGTGGCGGGGCTGGTAGCGCCGCTGTTATCTGTGGCGCTGTAGCTGAAATTGGCACCGGTAAAGTCGCCGGTGGATTGGAAAAATAGTTGTCCTATTTGTTCCGGTTTCAAAACTTGACCTGGTGTCACGGCTACTCCGCCGTTGGCTGGATCTCCTAAAAACAGGATTCCTTGGGCCGCTGGCGGTAGGGTGTTGATGGTGTAAGAGGCGATCGACCCATCGGGGTCACTTCCTCCCAATCCCGGCACCCGCGCGCTGCTGTTGGGGTCTACCGTGAAATTAGCATTGTTGGTTACTGGCGGTAAGTTTAGGGGATTTGGTGTGGGAGTTGCTCCTGTGGAACCGAGAGTAGCGGTAGCCAGGGAACTGGTAGCGCCGTTGCTATCTGTGGCGCTGTAGCTGAAAGTTGCTCCGGTAAAGCTACCTGTGGATTGGAAAAATAGTTGTCCTAGCTGTTCCGGTGTCAGGACTTGACCTGGTGTGACTGGTACACCACCGTTGGCTGGATCTCCTAAAAACAGGACTCCTTGGGCCGCTGGCGGCAGGGTGTTGATGGTGTAAGAGGCGATCGACCCATCGGGGTCACTTTTTCCTAATCCCGGAATTTGCGCGGTGCTGTTGGGCTCTAGGGTGAGGTTAGTATTGTTGGCTGTTGGCGGTTCGTTGGGAGTCGGTGTGGGAGTTGGTGTGGGAGTTGGTGTTGGTGCTGGAATCGGTATTGGTAATGGTGTGGGAGTGGGCGTTGGTACTGGTGCTGGAGTCGGCGGGGGTGTCGTTCCTGTTAAACCGAGATTCGCGTTAGCTGGGGGGCTAACTGCGCCGGTGTTATCTGTGGCGCTGTAGGTAAAATTGGCACCGGTAAAGCTACCTGTGGATTGGAAAAACAGTTGCTGCAACTGTGCTGGAGTCAGGACTTGACCTGGTGTCACGGGTACGCCGCCGTTGGCTGGATCTCCTAAAAACAGGATTCCTTGGTCTGCTGGGGGCAGGGTGTTGATGGTGTAAGAGGCGATCGACCCTTCGGGGTCAGTTCCTCCCAATCCAGGCACCGGGGCGCTGCTGTTTGGCCCTACCGTGAGGTTAGTAGGTGTCGCTAC